>JAGCLN010000086.1 GCA_017646945.1 Clostridia bacterium
TCAGTATTTTCACTTGGTTGATAGTTCGTTGCAATATCTATCAAAAATTTGAATTAGTAATTTTAAACTAAGGAGAACACTTATGCAGTTAAAAACGAATAAAAAATCAGAAATAAACAAGGTGGTTGAGATGTTTAATAACATATTCTCATCTATCAAAAGCAATAAACAATCAAATGATGCTCAAATGGAAGATGTGGACGATTCGTCCAGTCCCGTTAGTGGCGAGATTATAACTGATGAAGTTATCAGCTTAGATTTAGGCTCGATAGATTTATTTAGTGCACCTACTAAAACTGTGAACGCGCTTACGTCTGCGGACGGGTTAGTGCATTCATTGAACACTTACGGTTGCGTTGATATCAAATATATATCATCGCTAACCAACAAGCCCGTAAAGACGGTTTTAAACGACCTTAGGGGCTCGATTTACCAAAACCCTGAAAAGTTCGTTGGCGATATTACAACGGGCTGGGAAACGGCCGACGAGTATCTCACGGGCAACATTGGTGAGAAACTTAAAACGGCAAAGAAGCTTAACCTTATTCATAGGGGTTATTTTAACGCAAACGTTGAAGCGTTAACTAATGTATTACCAAGGTGCGAAGATATAGAGAACATCTATATTAAACTCGGCGCGCCTTGGATTCCTGAAGACTTAATTGAAGCTTTTATTAGAAACTTATTAAAGATGCGTAAGAGTGGATTTTTAAAACACGATACTCTTACAGGTTCGTGGGAAATCGTTAACAAGGTTGACCTTTGCCGCGAGTGTGATTACACTAAAGTTTACGTTACCTATGGTACTTATCGTATGAACGCATTGAATATTATCGAAAAGTCATTGAATATGCAAACCATATCCGTTAAGGACGAATATTTAGTTCTTGATAAGAAGAAGTACGTTGTAAACGAAAAGGAAACCTTTTTAGCAATAGACAAGCAAAAGATTATTGACGAAATGTTTAATCGTTGGCTTAAATTAGACGATTCAAGGATTAACCGATTGAAGAATATTTACGAAAGTAAATATTGCTCGATTAGAACGAGAAAGTTTGATGGTTCTTTCCTTACGTTTCCTAATATGAATCCTGCAATAAGATTGTATCCGTATCAAAAAGATGCAATCGCAAGAATACTCTTTACACCAAATACTTTGCTCGCTCACGACGTTGGCGCGGGTAAGACGTATATTATGGTTGCGGCAGGTATGGAACTTAAACGAATGGGCATTTCTAACAAGAATATGTACGTTGTTCCTAACAATATAGTTGAGCAGTGGGCAAACGTATTTAAAGTAATGTATCCAAAATCTAAGATTTTAACCGTTACACCGAACAAGTTTACACCCGCTAAGCGAGTGAATATGCTTAAAGATATGTGTGACGGCGAGTATGACGCTATCGTTATAGCGTACAGTTGTTTCTCTATGATACCTATGTCTAAAAAGTATATGGAGAACTATTTTAGCGGAATTATCAACGACCTTAGGCGAGTTATAGCTAATGGTTCGCAAACCAGAACGGTTACCGAAAGAATTAAGTCGGTTAAGAAGGAGCTTGAAAAGTATCGTGAGACTTGTAAACTCAATGAAGACGATATTACCTTTGACAAACTTAATATAAACACGTTGTTCATAGACGAAGCTCATAATTATAAGAACTTGCCCTTCGATACTAAAACGAGCGGAATACTCGGTATTTCGGCAACCGGCTCTCAAAAGTGCCGTGATTTATATAGTAAAGTTAGGTGCGTACAAGCCGATAACAACGGTAGGGGCGTAGTTTTCGCTACGGGAACACCTATTACCAACTCGCTTTCCGACTTATTCGTTATTCAGAAGTATTTACAACCTACCGTCTTAGAAAGTATGAACATAGCCAACTTTGACGCTTGGATAGCGAACTTTGCCGAACTTGTTACTTGCTTTGAAGTTGACGTTGATACGAGTGGGTATAGAATGGCTCGAAGGTTTTCTAAATTCCATAACTTACCCGAACTTACCACAATATTATCGCTTATTGCCGATTTCCACCCCGCCAAGTGCAGTGAAAGTATGCCTATGTTCAAAGGGCATACCGACTGTATGACTGATAAGAGCAAGGACCTTGAAAACTATATCAACAAGATATCAACTCGCGTTGAGAATATTCGTTCAAGGCGAGTATCATCCAAGGATGATAATATGCTCAAAGTTACAACTGACGGCAGAAAGGCGGCGTTAGACGTAAGGCTTGTAAACCCTAAGGCTAAGTTTAGCGATAAGTCTAAGATATATCAATGCGCTTGCAAGGTGGCGGAGACTTATTTTAAGACATGTAACGATGGCGGAACGCAACTTGTATTTTGCGATGCGTCAACACCCAAATCAACCTTTAACGCTTACGATGAGTTGAAGCGATTGCTAATAGCATTGAAAGTTCCTGAAAGCGAGATTGCTTTCGTTCACGATGCGAGTAGCGATTCTCAGAGAGAGAAACTATTTAAAATGATGCGTGATTCTACCATCAAGATTTTAATCGGTTCTACTTGGAAGCTCGGCGTAGGTGTTAATATTCAGGATAAGTTGGTGGCTATTCACCACTTAGACGTGCCTTGGCGACCTGCCGATATGGTACAGCGTGAAGGTAGAATTTTAAGACCAGGCAACCAAAACGATGAAGTATTTATTTACCGTTACATAACCGAAGGTACGTTTGACGCGTATTCTTGGCAACTTCTTGAAACCAAGCAACGCTTTATCTCAAGTGTTTTATCCGGTTCTATCAAAGTTAGAGCGGGTAGAGATATCGGCGATACTGTTCTTAACTACGGCGAAGCTAAGGCGCTTGCCATAGGTAATCCCTTAGTTAAGGCGCGCGTTGAAGCAACTAACGAACTCAGTAGGCTTTTGAGTATGCAAAGTAAGACCGAAGAGTTAAAGGTTGATATGCAAGCCCAAATCAATGAATTACCATCGTTTATCGAGCAGAAAGACCTTCAAATTGAACGTTGCATAGCCGATATTAAGCACTACGAAGAATCTAAGGTGGAATACACCCGTGAGCAACTTAAAGAACTTGGTAGGTCGATAATTGAAAGCCTTGCGTGCAATTCCTTCGAAACGGAAGAACGCAAGATTGCATCGTATCAAGGTTTTGATATTATATTGCCCGCTGGCATGACTGAAATCGACCCGTTTATATACGTTGAGCATAACGGTAGATATAAACTTCCGTATAAACTCACCGATATCGGTATTATGATTAGACTTAACAACCTTTTAGAAGGTTTACCAGAGTATTTGGCTAAGTTACAAGATAGCAAAACGCGATTGATAAACAAGCTTGAAGGATTAAAGGTGGAAGTTGAGAAGCAGTACGGCTATTGCGATAGAATTGAAGAACTTAAAACCACCATAAGACAATTAGATAAAAAATTAGGAGTGAAAATCAATGAGTAGTAATATTCCACAAATGAAAGTTAATAATGCAGTAACTAAACTCTCAACCTGTTATGAAACTATTATCGCGAACAAGCAGTCCATTAAGGATATGCCGTCAGTTATGCTTTGGGGCCCACCAGGCGTTGGTAAATCGCAACTCGTTCGCCAAATAGCCAAGTCGCTTGAAGATTCTACTTCTAAAAAGGTAGTCGTTACCGACGTTAGATTGTTACTTTTCAACCCCGTAGATTTAAGGGGTATACCTACCTCAAACGCAGATAAGACTTTATCTATTTGGCTAAAGCCAAAGATATTTGATATGGACCCTTCTAATAAGGTTATAAACATACTGTTTTTAGATGAAATTTCCGCCGCGCCACAATCGGTTCAAGCGGCAGCGTATCAAATTACTCTTGATAGAGTTGTTGGCGAGCATAGGCTTCCCGATAACTGTATTGTAATCGCCGCGGGTAACCGCGTTACAGACCGTTCCGTAGCGTTCAAAATGCCAAGAGCGCTTGCAAACAGATTGTTGCATATTGAAATAGTTCCTGATTTCAGTTCTTGGCGTGATTGGGCAATTAAAAACGGCATTAACGATAGGGTTTTAGGCTTTCTTTCCTTTAAAAGCGACTATCTTAACGTTGATGACGCTAAGAGTGATGACGTTGCCTTTCCCACCCCAAGATCGTGGGAAATGGTTAGTAATATTTTGAACAAGGTAAGTGACGATATAGAGTTTTCTTATCAACTTATATCGGGCTTAGTGGGTTCGGGCGTTGCGTCTGAATTCAAGGCTTGGTCTAAAATGTATAAAGACCTGCCTAAGATTGAAGATATTTTCTTGGGTAGAGTAGCTGTCGTTCCAAAAGCAACCGACCAACTTTACGCGTTAACGAGTTCTATGATTGCTTATGCGAGAGAGAACACCGATAACCTAAAACTTATTGGTAATTCTATTGATTACGCACTTAAAATGCCTGCGGATTTTTCTTGCGTGCTTATGAAGGGTTACCAGTCTATTTCTAAAGAGTTTGCCAAAAAGCTACTCACTATTCCCGCTTATTTAAAGTGGATGAATCATAGGGGGAAGTTATTAAATGGCGCTCTCTGAAGAACAAATTAAGGAACTAACAAAGCGATTGTTCTTATCGCGAACGAGAATTTTAATCAATACGCCGTTCTATGGGCTACTATTGATGCAAACCCCGTTTGCGATAGACGAATCTTGCAAAACTGCCTATACGGACGGTTTTAAAATTGCATTTGGTTCTAAATTCCTTGCTAGCCTTACCGATGATGAAGTGGATATAGTTTTACTTCACGAGATAATGCATATTGTTTTAAAGCATTGTTTTAGGGGTAATCACTTGAAAGATAAGGAAAGGCTTAATATCGCTTGCGATATAGTTGTAAACTCTAATATAGTTTATGCGTCGGGTAAAGACCCATCTTCTATCGCGCTTAGGTGTGACGTTGAGCCTTGGAGGTTAACCCCGTCAGGCAAGGAAGGGTACTTATATACCGTTGAAGAAGTGTATGAAATGTTACAAGATGACCTTTGTAACCCAGATTCCGGTTCGGACTCGGTGTTTGATGACCACGGTCGATGGATTACCGATGAAGACGGTTCTTTATCTGACCTTTGGGACCAACGCGTCGTAGACGCGGTTAAATCGTCGGCAACAGGGCTTACAAGTCTTCCAAAAGATATTGCTATTATGATTGACGAGAGAAGGAATCCCAAGAAAGACTGGCGTTCAATACTTATCAGTTTTATTCAAGAAGAAGTAAACGATTATTCGTTTTCACCGCCGGATAGGCGCTACGAAGGGGACTTCTTTCTGCCTGACTTTAACGACCTTGACACAAGGGTTAAGAATATTTTATTCGTTATAGATACGTCTGGATCTATGAGTAACGATGATATTAGTGAAATGTATCACGAAATTCGTGGCGCGATTGACCAGTTTAACGGTAAACTTAGCGGTTGGCTTGGGTTCTTTGACGATAAGGTTATTCCGCCCGTTCCGTTTAACACAATAGAAGAATTTAAAATCATAAGGCCTAAGGGCGGAGGAGGCACTAATTTTGAGTGTATTTTCAACTACGTAAGAGATAATATGGCAGATGAATTACCGTCTGCAATCGTTATTATGACTGACGGCTACGCTTCATTTCCAGATGTTGGCGCAACTATGGGTATACCTGTTATGTGGGTAATCAACACTAACGTAACCCCACCTTTCGGTACGCTTATTAAAATTTAAAAATACTTAAAGATAAGGAGATACGCTATGAGCGTTATTGTTGCAATTAAAGATAACGGCACCGTGTATATGGGTGCGGATAGTCAAACTTCAGCAGGTAGCAGTAAAGTAAACCGCCTAAACGAAACGGCTTTCAAAGTCGTTCGTTTAGATAACGGCACGTTGGTTGGATTTTGCGGTAAAATTGCCGCAAGACAAACTATTTTAGCTATGAAAGACGTTTTTACTTTAGATGAAAACGGCGAATTAACAAAATCGCATATCGTAAAAAATATTGTAGCCAAACTTGCAGATAAGCTAGTGGATATAGGTGATGAACAAAGCGGTTCGCTTGACGTTACTATACTAATTGCTCACAAAGACAATTTGTTTAGAATTTCATCTGACCTTACCGTTATTAAACTTAATGAGTACGGTAGGGCGGGTTCGGGACTTTCTTTTGTAGATTACGCGCTAGTTGGAATGAAAGAATTGTCGGTTAGAGAAAGAATACTAAAAGCGTTAATTGAAAGTTCTAAAAGAACTTTAAGCGTAAGCGGACCTTACGTTTTAATTGATACTAAGGCATTAGAATATGAAGTTATTGATATGAAGGAGGAAAACTATTGATTATCGCGATTAAAGAAAAAGATAGAGTTGTCGTAGGTTTTACAAACGAGTGCTGGTCGGGTATTTTTGCCGATAAAGATTATCTTGATGAAGATAACATAGCAATTAAATTTATAGGTGAAGATAAGATTTACGCTTTTGCCAACATGAATAGGGCTAGCGATATTTTACTTAACAACCAAGACTTTATCGATGATGAAGAAGTTGGTGCGTTCGACGTTCCAAAATATTTTATTCCTTTTTTAAAGCATCAATTTAAAGAGAACGGTTACTCATATAAACCCGATAACTGGGACAACGCATTAGTTCTTTGCAACAATTCAACCATTTACGTAATTGAACCAAGTTTCGGCTTTTATGAAGCCGAAGATTACGCCTGTCACGGTTATAATACTGAAATTTTAAAGAGTGTGCTTGACGAAACCAAGCATTTGCCTGCGGAAGAGAGAATTATTAAAGCGGTTTCCTTCTCTACTAAAATTAACAAGTGTGATTTATTTCCGCTAATTCTCGCCGATACAAAAACTAGAAAGTTTAAATATATTTTGAAAGGAGAAGATTTTTAATGAGTATTTTAATTGCATGCAAAAGCGATAATGCGGTATATATGGGTACCGATACAAGAATTATCGTTAACGACTACGTTAAAAACGATTTATGTGAATCAAACTTTAAAATTCAAAAACTTGAAAACGGATTACTCGTTGGTGTAACCGCTGAAAGGTATGAAAGACAAACTATATTTGCAAACTCTGAGATATTTACGCTCAATAGAAACGGCACGTTAAACAGAAGGCATATCGTTACTTCGATTATTCCAAAACTGTATCGCTTAATGGAAGATGAAGAACTTCTTGTTGAAAAAGAAGGTGAAACACCTTTTATGAAAGGGGTGATTTTACTTGCTGTTAATGATGTTTTATACGAAATTACCGATAAATTTGACGTAATTAGGCACGAAGATTTTCAAGCGGTAGGGCCGTCAAGCAATTATGCACAAGCAACGTTGTTTAATAGGAATATTTCCGACGTGAACGAGAAGATACTTAAAGCTTTAAACGTTACGTCAAAGTATAGTAATAAAGCGGGTGGTCCATACGTTTTAATCGATACTAAAAACTTAAAATATTCAGTTGTAGGAACTAAGGAGGATATTAAATGGTAATTGCTATTAAAGAACACGATAGAATAATCGTTGGTACGACTATATGCGATTCCTTTTTCGATATAAGTGAAAAGGATTTAGCGCTTGCTGACAATATGCCTTGGTGGAAGGTAAAAGGTAATGACGATTGTTACGTTTTTGCGGAAGATTTGAACTATTCTACCGATTTGCTTCGTTTTAGTGATATTTTTAAAGGTGTTACTAACAGCAGTAGCATTATAACTGAAGTTGTTCCTAAAATGAAGGAATTACTCGGCAAGCATTCACGCATTATCAACGGCGATGAATGGGATTCGCAATTGCTTATCGTTAAAGGCAACAAAATGTACGTAATAGGCCGTTATTTTACCGTTTCCGAGCAAGATACGTATGCTTGCCTTGGTTTTGAGAACTATATGTACGGTTGCCTTGAAGAAATAAATAGTAAAGGTTACGAAGTTTCATTGACAGATAAGGTAGTTAATGCGTTGAGATATTTTAATGCGATAAGAAATAGAAACTATTTCCCGTTAACTACTTTTAACACCGCTACTAAAAAGAGAAAGGTATTTTTTAAGTGAGATATATTATGACCATGTCAAACAATAATAGCGTTCAATCTAAAGGCGACAAACTAAGAGAATTTTTCCCCAACATTGCCGGTTATGAAAAGGTAAGGGAAGAAGGTGCTCAAATTATAGATATTATTCAAAGGAAAGACGCGTACGCCAAAGTTGGCGCACGCTGTCCAAGGGGTTGGTTCTTTTACGGCGACCCAGGTATGGGCAAAACGCAAATTGTCAAAGATATTTCAAATTACGTTAAATTCCCGATTATTGAGATAAGTAGTTCCGATGCAATCAAAAGAAAGGTTACTATTGACGAAGATATTGTCAACGGTTTTGCCGAAGCGTTGAAAAATGGTAACAGTATTATCTTTATTGATGAGATGGACAAGTTTGCGGGTTATAAAAAGTATGCCTACGAAGTTAGCGAAAACTTAAAAACTCAAAAGATTTTACTTCACGAACTCGATCAAATTAAAGATAGAGATGATATTATCGTTATAGCAACAGGTAACAGGCGTGAATATTTAGACGATGCCATTTTAAGAAGCGGTAGGTTTGATAGACAGGTTTTATTTTCTCGTCCAAATGCAAAGGATAGGTGTGAAATTATTAAGCATTTCTTAAAGTCTGCCGTTACCGATAAAGACGTTGATATTCGTGAACTCGTTAGGATAACCGCAGGTCGTTCGTGCGCCGAGATTGAGTGTATAGTAAACGAAGCTAAGATATCGGCGGTTAGTAGAGGGAGTACTAAAATTTCGCTAATGGACTTTACTAGCGCGCTTAATCGCGTTGTGTTTAACGATATTCCAAAAGAAGATTCCAAAGATGCCGAGCAATCTAAATTAATCGCTTATCACGAAGCGGGGCATGCGCTTATGGGCTATTTGTTACAGCCCGAAAGTTTAAATTACGCGTCAATTATTCCGCAAGGTTCTTCTTCGGGTAAGGTTAAAATGAATGCCGATGACGATTTTGTTAAAGAACAAAAATATTACGAAGAACTCGTTAAAATTGCGCTTTCAGGTATGATTTCGGTTAAGGTTATGACTGGTTTTATGACCGGTGGTAATAAGTCGGATATCGAAAAGGCGTATAAAATCGTGTGCAGTATGGTGGACGATGGATTTTACGGTTTGGAATACGTTTCTTTCCCCGTTAACTCTCAAGCGTATGATGGGTATAGATTCTCACCGAAACTTACCGACGATAGGGGAAAGGCTATCGTTAAAATAATAGACCAACTCAAAAATGAAGTTGAAGAAGTCTTACTTAAAAACAAGCCTATATTAGAATCGCTTGCATTAGCGCTTGTTGAAAAGAAGGAACTTTCAAGCGGTGAAATTGTAAACATTATAAAATCTAAAATTTAATACAATAAAATATCCCCTTAGCTACGTGGCTTTGGGGATATTTTTTTGACCTTAGAGTAAAAATTACAGTAATTCGTCTTTTTCGGGTAGGTATTTGTGGTAGCGCTTGGGCATTGAGTTGAGCATTAGCCGTTCGTTTGCGCGTTCCTTTATAAAGATAGAATCATAATAGATTTTGAATAGTTTTGCAAAATCATCGTCAATTTCTAAGGGGGCGATTTTGTCTTTCGTTGTTTTGGTTTTGCCGTTATAGTAGGCGGAAATAACGTTGTGATTAAGGTCGTGCAGTATAAACGGCATAGTTTTGTATCTTGAAATAAAGTGGGGAAGTATTAAAGTGTTTATATCGCTATCCGGAAAGTATTTTGCGTAATACACGCCGTTTTCCGCCTTTGAAAAGCGAATAAACCCTTTAAACCTGTGCGCTTCAAGTAGAACTCTTGAAACTAATCTATCAAAGTTAAATACCGCCTTATCGCTTAGTTTATCGTGAATATCTTTATTTTCTTTTATCGTTTCAACAACGTAGTTGAAAATAACCGTAAACTTGGCGTAATCGCCACTTCTAATAGCAATAAATACTCTATCGAGTTCTTTTTTCGGTAGTATTTTGTAAAGTTTATTAAAAACTCGTTGCGCTTTATCGCTATCCGTTTTAATTTCAACAAGAGCTTCGCCAAGTTCTAACTGAACGATTCCGTCGCTTATCGCCGATGGAAAGGTCTTGGTTAAGAAGGCGTTGAAAACGGCGGTAAAAACCCCGTCTAAACTTCCGTCAATTAAGTAAATCATAATTCCCCCGTTAAAACCGTTGAAAATATCTGCGGTGTGGAAAAGAGTGATAGTTGTTCTGCCGTTTCGCTCGCCGCGTTCAGTTTTAGTGATTGAGAAACGGTTGTATCTTGCATTGAACCGAAAAATTTACCGCTGAGCGTTATAAAATGAATTGCTCGCTTTAAAGATATCTTCATTTTAACTAAATCGTCTAACGACAATCTGCCGTAACGCCTTGCCGATATTATTTTGTAAGCGCTATTTACCCCTATGCCCGGTATTCTTATTAGTTCTTCAAGTGATGCTACGTTTATATCTATAGGAAAAAATTCGGGGTGTTTTAGCGCCCAAGCGCATTTTGGGTCGTACTCGGTTGAAAGATTTTCGTTTTCGCCTATGAGTTCCTTTACCGAAAAACCGTAAAAGCGAATAAGCCAGTCCGCTTGATAAAGCCTGTGTTCTCTCAAAAGACCGGCAGGTTGCGTTGGTAAAAGTTTAGATTCGGTAACGGGAACGAAGGAAGAGTAGTATACTCTTTTTAACGAAAATTTACCGTATAACGCTTGGGTTAAGTTTAAAATTTGCCCGTCTTTTTCAGGGCTTGCGCCAACTATTATTTGAGTGGTTTGCCCCGCAGGTAAAAACTTGTGTTTAAAGGATAATCTTTCGCTTTTTTCATCTCGTAAAAGACCTATTGGCACTATTATGTTTTTCTTTGTTTTTTGCGGTGCTAAAAGCCTTAAACTTCTCTCGGTGGGAAGCTCGATATTAAAACTCATTCTGTCAACGAATTCGCCTGCGCGCATAACGAGCTTTTCGTCCGCACCAGGTATCCCTTTTAAATGGATATATCCGTTAAAACCGTACAATTTGCGAAGTTTTATAACCGTTTCAAGCAGTAATTCCATAGTGTAGTCGGGGTTTTTATAAACTGCGGAAGAAAGGAATAGTCCTTCTATATAATTCCGCTTATAAAATTCCATTGTAAGGTCGCAAATTTCGGTAGGGGTGGCGATTGCTCTCGGCGTGTCGTTCGAGTGGCGATTTACACAGTAAGCGCAGTCGTAAACGCAATAGTTAGTCATTAAGATTTTGAGTAGGGAAACGCACCTGCCGTCTTTGGTGAAAGAGTGGCAAATTCCCGCTTGACAAGCGTTGCCGATACCACCTTTATTTTTGCGGTTGCTACCCGATGAAGAACAGGAAACGTCAAACTTAGCGGCGTCAGATAAAATTTGCAATTTTTCGGCAGTAATCATAATAAACTCCAAATACGAACATTTGTTCATATTATATAACAGAAATAGAAAAATGTCAAACATTTGTTCGTATTTTTATGAATAAAAATTTATGGGTGTTATAGCGTGGAAAAGATTGACTTTTTTTGTTTATGTGTTTAAAATAGTTATATAAAATATAAATTTGGAGATTTTTATGGCTGAACTTATGGGAAACTTACGCCGTACAGATTACTGTGGTGTTTTCAATCTTGAAAGCGCGGGCAAAGAAGTAGTCGTTTCAGGCTGGGTGCAAAAAAGAAGAAATTTAGGAAGTTTGATTTTCATCGACTTAAGAGATAAAACGGGTATCGTTCAAGTAGTGTTCGATAGTTCCGTTACTAACGACCTTTTTGAAAAGGCGGCTACTTTGCGTTCGGAATTCGTTATTATGGTAAAGGGTACCGTTCGCGAAAGGGAAAATAAGACCGATAAGATTAAGACGGGTGCAGTTGAAATTTTAGCGTCTGAACTTAAAATTTTATCCGAAGCGGATACCACGCCCTTTGAAATCGTTGACGATACGGACGTTAATGAGAATTTAAGGCTCAAATATAGATACCTTGACCTTCGCCGTCCTTCATTACAAAACAATTTGTTTATTCGCCACAAAGTTTGCAAGGCTACTAGAGATTATCTTGATTCGCTTGATTTTACGGAAATTGAAACGCCGATGCTCGGTAAGTCTTCACCTGAAGGTGCGAGAGAATATCTTGTTCCGTCAAGAGTTCATCCTACTTGTTTTTACGCGTTGCCACAATCACCGCAACTTTACAAGCAACTTTTAATGGTTTCTGGTTTTGATAGGTACTATCAAATTACCAAGTGTTTCCGCGATGAAGATTTAAGAGCGAACCGCCAACCTGAATTCACTCAAATAGATATTGAAATGAGTTTCGTTGAAAAGGTTGAAGACGTTTTATATCCTATCGAAGGCTTAATCAAAAATATTTTCAAAGAAACTATCGGTCTTGATTTAGGCAAAGAGCATTTCCGCCAAATGCCTTATCGTGAAGCGATGGAACGTTTTGGTTCTGATAAACCCGATACTCGTTTTGGTTTAGAACTCGTTAACGTTTCGGATATTGCTAAAAAGGTAGACTTTAAAGTGTTTAGCGATGCGCTCGCTATCGACGGTATTATTAAGGGTAGCGTTAGAGCGATTAACGCTAAGGGTTTTGCATCTAAACTTTCAAGAAAGGATATCGACGGGCTCGTTGAATTCGTTAAAACCTTAGGCGCTAAAGGTCTTGCATGGCTTTCTTACCCCGTTGGTGGTGAAATTAAAGGCTCGTTCCTTAAATTCTTAAGTGAAGAAAACGTTAAAGAACTTTCTGAAAGACTTAACTTTGAAGAAGGTGACGTACTCTTCTTTGCTGCTGATAAAGATTACGTTGTGTTCAACACTTTGGGTGGTTTAAGACTTCAACTTGCTGAAAAGTACGGACTTATCGACAAAAATACTTACGATATTCTTTGGGTAACCGAATTCCCGATGTTCGATTATAGTGAAGAAGAAGATCGTTTCGTAGCCGTTCACCATCCGTTCACTTCGCCTATGGATGAAGACGTTGAACTTTGTGAAACCGAGCCTATGAAGGCGCGCGCTAAGGGTTACGATATCGTTATTAACGGTCAAGAAGCCGGTGGTGGTACTATTAGAATTCACCGCAGAGAAGTTCAAGAAAAGATGTTCTCAGTATTAGGTTTTAGCCCCGAAGATATCAAGGAAAGATTTGGTTTCTTCGTTGATGCGTTCCGTTATGGCGCTCCACCGCACGGCGGTCTTGCGCTTGGTCTTGATAGACTCGTTATGCTTCTTACTAAAACCGATTCTATTAAAGAAGTTATAGCGTTCCCCAAGGTTCAAACTGCATCTTGTTTAATGACGGGCGCGCCCGACTTGGTTGATGAGAAGCAACTCAAAGAACTTCACGTTCAAGCGATAGAAAAGAAATAAGTTTATGAAGATTGTATTTTTCGGCGATTCAATAACTGATGCCGGCCGTAATAGAGAACAACTCGTATCAAACACCAAGTATGGTTGCGGTTACGTTACTTTCGCCGTGGCAAAATTATGCGAAAAGTATTTTGATAAATACGAAGTGGTTAACCGCGGTATAGCGGGTGAGTGCACTAAGGACTTGCTTAACAGGTTTGACAGTGATATCGTTAGCGAAAATCCCGATATTCTAACTATTTTGGTAGGCGCAAACGATTTTTGGTTCGGCTTAGACCTTTTTGAAGAAAGATACGAGCAGATTATTGCTCAAATAAAGGAAAAACTTCCAAACGTCAAGGTTATTTTAATGCAACCTTTCGTATTAAAAGGTTTTCATTCCGATAGTAAAAACGGCGTTTATCACAAGATTAGAGATTACGCGAAAATCGTTGATAAAATTGCTAAAAAGTATGCTTTCCCGTATGTTGAACTTCAAGCGGAATTAGATAACAAGGCTCAAATTTACGGCGAATCGGCTATTTTATACGATGGTATTCACCCAAACACTTACGGCGCTAAGGTTATAGCGGACAAGTGGTTTGAAGTCTTTGAAAAATCGATAGAAAAATAGGAGCAGTTTATGAAAATAGTATTTTTTGGTGATTCTATTACCGATGCAGGCCACAATCCTACACACTATATGCCTAATTTTAGATACGGCTACGGTTACGTTTTTTTGTTAAAGGCGATGCTTGAAAAGAAATTTCCTTGTGAACATCAAGTTTTAAACGTGGGCGTAAGCGGAAACAGGATAGTTGATTTATACGCAAGGGTAAAAAGAGACGTTTGGAATGAAGAACCAGATGTTATAAGCATTTTTATCGGCGTTAACGACGTGTGGCACGGCCTTCAAAACAACAACGGCGTAGACCCTAAACGATTTGAAAAATGCTACCGCAATTTGCTTGAAGAAACTTTTGAATATACGCCTAACGCCAAGATTATTTTGGTTGAGCCTTTCGTGTTAAAAGGCGATGCAACCGAAGCGAAGCTTGAAGGCTTTTTAGAAGTTAAAAAGTACGCTGAAATCGTTAAAAAACTTGCGAAAGAATATAACTTGCCTGTTGTAGAATTACAAGCAGAATTCGACCGCCTTGCCGAGATTTACGGACCTAAGCCGTTAGCGTGGGACGGTGTTCATCCCGACGTATTAGGTGCTACCGTTATCGCGGATAGATGGTTTGAAGTATTTGAAAAAGAATTTGTAAAATAATTTAAAAAGCCTTCGATTTTTCGAAGGTTTTTTTGTATAAAAAGGCAAAAATCGGTTAATAATTTCAGCGGAGGTAACGCTATGGAATTATTAAAAAGTAAAACTTATGAAAATTTAAAAAAAGCATATATCGCCGAGTGTTCGGCAAGAACGAGATACGAGTTTGTTGAGTACGGTCAACGCGCTGCAGGTTACGAAGGTTTAGCAAGGATTACCGACAGGATTGCCTATCAAGAATTCAACCACGCAAGAATGCTTTATACCTATATTGAAGACGCGACTAAAGGAGTGATAGACAACGAGAAAATTTCAGTATCTTTGCCTTTTAGGCAAAAGTGGGATATCGTTGAGAATTTAAAATTCACGGCGGAAGATGAAGAAGACGAAGCAAAATTTTATCAAAAAGCGGTAAAAACTGCAAGGGAAGAAGGGTTTTCAGAGATTGCGGCGCTGTTTGAAATGATAAGAAAAGTTGAACTTAAACACAAGAAGATTTTCCTTTATTTATACGAAAAAGTTAAGAGTAAAAAACTCTTTAATAGCGATAAGGAAAAAGAGTGGATTTGCTTATCTTGCGGTCATTCTATAAAGGCGACAACCGCGCCCGAAAAGTGCCCGTTGTGTATGGCAAAACGAGAGACTTTTTTAATTGCTTTGCCCAAAGATTTAGCGACTTGTTAGGTGCTATATGGATGGCAAAAAAGTTAAGCAATTAGACGATAAAGACTATGAAGAATTTATCAAAGAACTTGTAGGAAACGAAGAAGTTGAAGTTGCCGAGCCACAAAAGAAAGATTAACGACATACCCTTTTGGGTATGTTTTTTTATGCAAAAAAGACTGATTTTTTATGTTTTACAATCAAAAAATGCAAAAATATATAAAATATATTGCGTAAAAGGTAGCAAAAACGAAAAAATTGTGTTATAATTTTTTTAAAGTATAATGTTTAATTGTAAGGTGTTTTTATGCTCAAGAGA
>JAGCLN010000087.1 GCA_017646945.1 Clostridia bacterium
ATTTCGCTCGCCACTACTTTCGGAATCGATTTTTCTTTCTTTTCCTCTGGGTAATTAGATGTTTCAGTTCCCCAGGTTCCCTCACTCGTAACTATGAATTCATTACGGTGTAATACAACATTACTTGTATTGAGTTCCCTCATTCGGATATCTACGGATCTATGCTCATTTGCAGCTCCCCGTAGCTTTTCGCAGCTTGTCACGTCCTTCTTCGGCGCCATGTACCAAGGCATCCTCCTGTATGCTCTTTGTAGCTTATTCTTTATACATAAGTATTTTTATACCTACGTCCTATACAGTCTTTTTCTCTCACAAAAAATAAATTCAAAACGAACTTTAAATCTTTAATATACTTTCGTATTAACTCTAGTTTATATTAGAATATTTTCGTTTTTGCCTTCTGTACTATTTTGTTCTCGTCAACATCTTGCTTAATTTTTCATTAAACAAAACGTTAATCTTCTATGTAGTTGTCAATTTACGCTAGTAGGCAAAACAGCCTACCGCCACCTTTGGGCAGCCTATAAATAATATCATTACAAAAAATATAAGTCAAGCATTTTAACGCTTATTATATAAATTTTTTGAATTTTTTTACTTTAAAATTTCCGAAAAAGCATTTATAAGATTTTCAACCGAATTTTCAGCCGTTTCCTTATCTTTTCCGCTAACGGAATAGTAAATTTTAAGCTTGGGTTCAGTACCGCTCGGTCTTAAACAAATAAATCCGCCCACTTCAAGTTCGTAATACACGCAGTTAACACCGCTGATGTCCATACTTTCAGTTTCACCGCTTGCAAGAGTTCTAACGCCCGACAAATAGTCGCGAGTTGCCACGATTTTATAACCGCCAACTTCCGTTAAAGCGGTCGAACGCATTTTTTCAACCACCTTTGCCATATCGCTCATAGCGGATAAACCCTTGTAACCTATCGAAACGGTTTTATCTACAACGTAACCGTACTTCTTATAAAGGTCGCAAAGTATTTCATAAACGGATACGCCCGCATACGCATAGTAGCAAACCATTTCCGCAAACAACATACTTGCAACGACTGCGTCTTTATCCCTTGCGTGCGTTCCGCGAAGATAACCGCAACTCTCTTCAAAACCGAAAAGGAACGTGCCTTTATTAGTTTGCTCAAACTGCTTAATCTTTTCGCCTATAAACTTAAAGCCCACGGGAACTTCTAAAAGTTTAACGCCGTAATCTTCACAAATAGGCTTAACCATACCGGTTGAAACGAAACTTTTAATAATAACGCCGTCACTCGGCATAACGTTATCGCCTTTGAAACGCCTTAAAACGTATTCGGTTAACAATACGCCTACTTGGTTACCGCTAAGGTTTATAAAGTTGCCTTCGCTATCTCTTATAGCAACGCCAAGCCTATCGCTATCGGGGTCAGTACCAAAAACAACGTCCGCGCCGATTTCGTTAGCGAGTTTAACGCCCAAAGTCATCGCTTCTTTGTTTTCGGGGTTGGGAACTTCAACGGTAGAAAACTCGGGGTCGGGTTTAACCTGCTCTTCAACGATAGAAACGTTGAGCCCAAGTTTTTTCATAAGCGTAGTTACGGGAACGTAACCCGTGCCGTGAAGTGGCGTGTAAACGATTTTTAGCTTCTTGCCGTAATTTTTAATAGCGTTTTTAGAAAGGGAAAGTTTGAGCAAGGTGTTAACGTATTTCTTAACGAAAGACTTACCGAGCGTCTTTACCCCTTTTGCGTTTTTGATTACTGAGTAATCAACAGTTTCAACCGCCAAGTAATTTTCAACGCCGTTTATAAAATCTACTACTATCTTGGTTGCTTCGGGGCTCATTTGAGCGCCGTCACTACCGTAAACTTTATAACCGTTATATTCCTTGGGATTGTGGCTTGCAGTTATCATAACGCCTGCAACGGCGTTAAAGGTTCTAACCGCATACGAAAGCATAGGTACGGGTGACGGTTCTTTAAAGATTTTAACCTTAATGCCGTTAGCGCGAAGAACGCTTACCGTAGCCATTGCAAAAATATCTGAATTTCTTCTCGTGTCGTAAGAAACGACAACACCCCTATTCATAGCGTCTTTACCAAGTGTTTTAACGTATTCCGCCAAGCCCTTAGTCGCTCTTTTTACGGTATAGACGTTCAGCAGATGAGTGCCGATACCTATAAGACCTCGCATACCCGCCGTACCAAACGCCAAGTTAGCGCCAAAACGATATTCTATTTCCTTTTCGTCGCCCCTTATATTTAAAAGTTCTTTCTTGTCGATAGGGGCAAGGTTATCGTCTTTAATCCACTCTTCATAGATTTTCTTGTAGTCCATTTGAAACTCCTATTTTTTATAGATAATTTTACCGTCACGAACAGTTAAAAGCACTTCAAAAGTATCTTTATCGAGAACGGTTACGTTTGCGCGCTTACCTTCTTTGATAGAACCTACGCTATCGTAAATTCCAAGGTTTTTAGCAGGGTTTGCAGTTGCAAACTCAATAGCGGTTTCAAGGGGAACGCCTACTGATTTATGTACGTTCTTAACGGCGTTGTTCATCTTTAATACGCTACCTGCCAAAGTTCCGTCAACGAGCCTTGCCTCGCCATTTTTAACGATAACGAGTTGACCGCCAAGTTCACTTTCGCCATCGGGAAGATGCTTTGCTCTCATACTATCGGTTATAAGTATTACTTTGTCCTTATTTTTATTCTTCACAACGAGTTTGATTGCGGGAACCGATACGTGAATAAGGTCGCAAATAATTTCGGTAGAGAGTTCATCGAATAAAAGGGCTGAACCTACTACGCCAACGTCTCTATGGTGAAGACCGGTTTGAGCGTTATAAGTATGAGTAACGTTAGTCATACCCCACTTAACAGCGTTTTCACAGTCTTTGTACTTTGCGCCGGTATGAGCGATTGAAGCAACGATACCTTCATCTTTTAAGTACTTGATAAGTTCTTCCGCGCCTTCAACTTCGGGTGCCAAAGATACGATTTTAATGTTGTTGCCGGAATATTCAACGTATTTTTTCATAGTTTCTTGAGAAGGAACGGCAACGTATTCAAGCGGTTGAGCGCCGATATGCTTGGGGGAAATGAACGGACCTTCAAGGTGAACGCCGATAACTTCCGCACCGCTTTCGCTCTTAGCGTTAACGTAATCTTTAACCGCGGATAAAGCGTTTTTAATATTTTCAGGGCTTTGAGTCATAGTGGTTGCTAAAAAGCCTGTAGTACCCTCGCTTGCAACTGCGGTTGCAATATCGCTTAAAGCCTTTACGCTACCGTCCATAGCGTCTGCACCGAAAGCACCGTGAATATGCTCGTCAATAAATCCAGGAACAACGATTGCATTTTCGGGTATAGCAGTAAGTTCTTCGCCTAAATTTTCACCGATTTTAGCAATCTTGCCATCTTCAAAAAGTAAGTCGGTTTTAACAAAACCTTTACCTTCAACTAATACTTGCGCATTTTTAAAACCTAACATACTTTTTACCTCACTGATTTATCTTTGCGTAAATTCTCTTTTGCTTTTCTACGTCTTCTTTTCTTATTCTTTCAAGTTCTGCTTTGTATTTTTTAAGTTTCTTGCTCGTTATCGGTCTAAATATCACAAACCAAGAAAGTTCCATTAACCAAAACACGCCTAATACGATAGATATAGTTACTAAACTATCCAAAAATCCACCGGCAAGTATAACTATCACCACCATTGATATCGTTATCAATAATACGAAAACGCCTATCATAATCGCCGAGAAATCAAGCGATTTTTTAGTGTTTGAAAGTTTGCTTATTCGCGTTGTGTAATAAGAACGCTCACCAAACTGGCGTATTTTATCAAGTTCTTTCGCGGATAGATTAGTTTCCTTTTGCTTTTTTAAAAACTCATCTCTTATCATTGTGCTTCTCCAAAACCTTTTTAATGAAAGCGCCGGTATAACTGCTTTCGTTCTTAGCAACTTCTTCAGGCGTTCCAACGGCGATAATAGTACCGCCACCGTCACCGCCTTCAGGACCTAAGTCAACGATATAATCAGCGGTCTTAATAACGTCTAAATTATGCTCGATAACGATAACCGTATTCCCACTATCACGAAGTTTAGAAAGTATGCTTATAAGTTTCTTAACGTCATGAGTGTGAAGACCCGTTGTAGGCTCGTCTAAAATATAAAGCGTTTTGCCGGTAGAACGCTTGGAAAGTTCCGTTGCAAGTTTTACCCTTTGCGCTTCACCGCCCGACAAGGTAGTTGCAGGCTGACCGAGTTTAATATATCCAAGCCCTACTTCTTTTAAGGTTTTTATCTTTGAATAAATTCTTGGAACGTTTTCAAAAAATTCCGTAGCCTCGTCAACGGTCATTTCTAAAACGTCTGAAATGTTTTTACCTTTGTACTTAACTTCAAGCGTTTCGCGATTGTAACGCTTGCCTTTACATACTTCGCACGGAACGAAAACGTCGGGTAAGAAGTGCATTTCTATCGTGATAATACCGTCACCCGAACAGTTCTCACACCTACCGCCCGATACGTTGAAACTGAAACGCCCTGCCGTATAACCCCTTTCCTTCGCGTCAACCGTCGATGCAAAAAGTTCTCTAATATAAGTGAACACACCCGTATAGGTTGCAGGGTTACTTCTCGGCGTTCTACCGATTGGCGACTGGTCTATCGCAATAACCTTATCAAAGTGTTCAAGGCCTAAAACCTCATCGTAATCGCCCTTTCTAACCTTTGCGCCGTTTAACGCGTCCGCCGTAACGGGATATAAAACTTCGTTGATAAGCGAACTTTTACCGCTACCCGATACGCCCGTTACCGCAGTAATAAGCCCTACGGGGAAATCAACGTCAACGTTCTTTAAGTTGTTTTGCCTTGCGCCCTTAATAGATAAAAACCTATCGGTAGGTTTAGTTCTAAACTCGGGCACTTCTATTTCTTTTCTGCCGAATATATAATCGGAAGTCAATGAGTTTTCGCACTTTTCAAGACCTTTTATATCGCCCGAATACACCACTTCGCCACCGTGAACGCCTGCCTTTGGACCGATATCAACGATATGGTCGGCACAGCGGACGGTATCTTCATCGTGCTCTACAACGATTAAGGTATTGCCTAAGTCTCTAAGTTTTTTAAGCGAAGAAATAAGCCTTTGATTATCGCGTTGATGAAGGCCGATGCTCGGTTCGTCAAGAATATAAAGCACGCCAGTTAAACCGCTACCTATTTGAGTTGCAAGCCTTATTCTTTGCGCTTCACCGCCCGATAACGAGCCTGCGCCACGGGATAAAGTTAAATAGTTAAGCCCTACTTCCCTTAAAAAATTAAGCCTTGCCTTTATCTCTTTAATAATCGCTTTTGAAATAATTTGTTCCGTTTGCGTAAGGGTTAAATTCTCTATGAATAAATAGATGTCTTCTACGCTCTTATCACACAAAACGTCTATCGACAAACCGCCCACGGTAACCGCAAGCGCTTCCTTTTTAAGCCTTTTGCCGTTACAAGTTTTACAAGGAAGTGAGAACATATACTTTTCAATCTCACTCTTAGTAAAATCCGAAGTGGTTTCTCTATATCTTCTTTCAAGGTTGGGAATAACGCCTTCGTAACTCGAATTGAAACTACCGGTAAACGTGCGCGTGTTATACGCCATTTCAATCTTCTCACCGTTATTGCCGTAAAGTAGCATATTTAAAATATCTTTCGGCAAGTCCTTAACGGGCGTATCTATTGAAAAACCGTAATGCTTAGCAAGTGAACTAAAATACATATGCGCCATTTTACCCGTATCTAAATTCCAACCGGTAATAGTGAGCGCGCCTTCTCTAAGCGACTTTGAAGTATCGCCTAATACGAGTTTTTCGTCAACCGCCATTTTGTAGCCTAAGCCTTTACAGTCTGGGCAAGCGCCAAAGGGGTTGTTGAACGAGAACATTCTCGGCTCAATCTCGGGAATCGATATTCCACAGTCGGGGCAAGCGTAGTTGGTAGAAAATAAATGCTCTTCACCGTCTTTTTCTATAACCACAAGCCCGTCTGCAAGTTTAATTGCGTTTTCAATGCTATCGGTAAGGCGTTTTTGAATTCCGTTTTTAATGATAAGGCGGTCAACAACTACGCTTATATCGTGTTTGATATTTTTTTCAAGTTTAATCTTTTCGGATAAGTCGTAAACTTGTCCGTCAATAGAAACTCTTGCGTAACCTGATTTTTTATAGCCTTCAAGTTGCTTTTCAAACTCGCCCTTTCTTCCCCTAACGACAGGCGCGTTAACTAAAATTTTTGCGCCTTCTTCAAATAAGAGAACTTTATCAACGATTTCGTCAACCGTTTGCCTGCGAATTTCCCTACCGCACTCAGGACAATGCGGAATGCCTATTTTAGCATACAAAAGCCTAAAATAATCGTAAATTTCAGTAACCGTACCCACGGTTGAACGCGGATTGTTAGAAGTTGTTTTTTGGTCGATTGAAATTGCGGGCGATAAACCTTCGATAGAATCAACGTCCGGCATTTCCATAACCTTATCGGCAATGCCGTCAACCGTTTGTTTTGAAATTTCTTTACCGCAAATATGACAATGCGGAACGCCCACTTTAGCGTATAATAAACGTAAATAATCGTGAATTTCAGTTACCGTGCCTACCG
>JAGCLN010000088.1 GCA_017646945.1 Clostridia bacterium
TATAAAGTCTAGATTGAAAAAATTTTTTAGTAGGTTTTATATGAAAATAACTGCAAAAACGAAAATAATATTTATTTGTATGGCTATCATGATAGCGTTCGCGTCAATGGCGCTTGCGTTGACTGCTATAAAAGCCGACGCAGAACAGCCGACAATTTCCTATCGTGGGGAATACGTGAGAGAAAGTTATTCGCTGAACGACAATTTTTCCGTGCCCAAAGCGATGATAGAAAAGGACAAGACCTATTACGATGCAATCGGCGTTCTTACTTTTCCGTCGGGCAAGACCGTTATCGATGCGAGCACGACGCTCGACGAAACGGGCACTTATTCTCTCGAATATAGGGCAAAGGAAGGCAAAAAGGTTATTACGGCAAACGTTCAATTCCAAGTCGTAGGAACTCTCTATTCTGTAACGGGCAGTCGTTCTACCGCTGAATACGGCTTGCACTCTTTAGTTCCCAACAAGCAGGGCGTAAAAGTTTCACTTGCTGCGAGCGAAAAATTCGTGTATAATAAAGTAATAAATCTTAACGAAGTTGCTCTTACGGACAACCTTTTGAGTTTCTTTGTTACGCCTGAAGTTTACGGCTCTCAGGATACCAACAGATTATATATTACGCTTACAGACGTTTACGATAAGGACAAAGTAGTGACGTTAGTTCTCAAGAAAGTTCAGTCTAACTCGGGCGGTACTTGGGCGGAAACGACCACTTATGCAGGTGTTTACGCCGTAGGACAACCGGAAACGGCTGTCGCTCCGTCTAACTCGGGCACGGTTACTTATAACGGAATGAATTATACCCTTTATAAAACGCATCCGTTCGGTACGGCTATGCAGTTCTCTATGATAGGCGAACCTTACGTAGATTACGGCGTAGAAGAATTGTCGGTGCGTTGGGATAATAAAAATAACGCTATTTATTTGGCGACTAACTCTGGTCAAGAAAAAATGATAGCAGACCTTGATGCGCCAGAATTTTTTGATAATCCGTGGTCGGGCTTTACTACGGGCGAAGTTTCTATGGCAGTTTACGCTAATCAGTACGTAGCAAACAAAGTTAATTTCGTGGTAACCGAACTCATCGGTAGCGATATTACTTCGCTTGAATACGTTGATACTACTAAACCGATTATTACCCCTAACTACGGCAAATATCAAGAAAACGATTTGCCTAACGCTATCATAAATAAACCTTATAAAATATTCCCCGTTAGCGGTTTTGACGCAAAAGACGGTGAATTAATCGTAAAGACCAACGTTTATTATAACTACGGTGGCTCTAATAAAGTTCAAGTTTCTATTGAAAACGGCGCGTTCGTTCCCACTTTGGAAAGACCGTATACCATAGTTTATACGGCGACCGATAATGCGGGTAACGTTGCAACTAAAGCGGTGCAAATTAACGTCGTTACTTCTGACTCGCCGATAGCAATTTCGCTCTCGGGCGGACAGAATACGGGGCTTGCAGGTCAAAGCGTTACTATTCCTACCGTACAAGTTAGTTCGACGCTTAAAGATTATGAAATAAAAACGACCGTAAAGGTTGGCAATACGGAATATCAAGTTAAAGACGGTGCGTTCGTTCCTATGGAATCGGGCAAATACGTAGTAACTTACACGGCTGAAAGTTACGTTGAAAGCACGAGCGTTGATTACGAAGTTAACGTAACCGCTTGTGATCAACCGATTTTCGCTAATGAGCCGTTATTACCTAAGTACTTTATAAGCAACTGCGTTTATTCTATCGAAACGCCCACCGCTTATAACTTCACAAACGGCAAAGCGACCGAAAACAAAGTGGTTGTAAAAGCAAAGGCTGACGATGGACAAGTTAAGGAAATAGATGCAAAAGCGTTTAAAGTTCCCGAAACAAGCAAGATTACGATGATTTACGCAACTGA
>JAGCLN010000089.1 GCA_017646945.1 Clostridia bacterium
AAAGGTTATTGACGACTTAACTGAGTACGCTAAGAATAAAGAAGGTTGGTTGCTTGCGAGTGACAACTACGAAGGCGTTAGAGTTAATCTTGACAAATCGCTTGGAAACGGTTGGTTCTTATTAAGACTTTCTCTTCACGACCCGTTACTTCCTTTAAATATTGAAAGCGATGAAGTGGGTGGCGCTAAGAAGATAGCTAAAGAGATAGCCGAGTTTATAAGCGGTTACGATAAACTTGAAAAATCAAAACTTTTAGACTTTGCTAAATAAAATAAATCCCACGGCGGTTGCCGTGGGATATTTTTAATCTTCATACTCAACGTAAGCGTAAGATTTATTCATCGTTATCTTATTTCCGTTTACGGTGGCGTTTAAAAGTTTGGTTATCTTTTTGTCAGTTAAAAGTTCAATAGTGTTTTCATCGCTAAAGTTTACTATAACGGCGTTTCCATTACCGTTAAACACGGCGACTTTTTTATTGCTTGAAACAAGCGGAAGGGGGTTTTCAAACACCTTTTTGTAAACTATGTAAAGGTTGCTATCTTGCGGGTTTGAAAGGTTTGTATAGTAGTTTTCAAGCGGTGCGTTCATAAAGTAAACGTAGCCGTTTTTAACCTTGTTTTTAGTAAGGATAACGTCGCTACTTAAATCAATAGTTTCAGCGGTTGTTGGGGTGAGCGAAAGACTAACAGTTCTTTCGATTTCCGCCTTATAGCCGTCTATTTCAAAACTTAAAGTATCAACTTTCTCTTGTCTACCACTAACTTCAAGACCGCAAAAATCTTCAAAGTCGGGCGTGTAACCGCCGTCGTAAGTGATAAGTAGCGTTGCGCCGTTTTCAACTTTTTGTTTAAGTTGTTTTTGTAAAAGTTTAGGAATGCCCGTTAGCGATTTTATGCTTGGTAAAAGGTAATAATCGCTGTCTTTTAACGGTTGATTTTCATATTGAAAAGTTGCATAGTGGCCGGATTGAAGGGCTAAAACGTAGGAAGCGTAAGCAACGCCCCATTCGTCTTGCTCGGCGGTTAAGATTACGGTGATATCCTTTTTAGTATAAATCTTATCTAAGCCGTTAAAGAAGTTTTTAACTTCGCCAAGTTTAACCGCAGTTTCCTTAGGCGTGCGGTCGCTTTTGAACATACCCAAATTTTGTTCTACCGCAAAGGTATCGTACGGCGGAAAATCAAGTTTATCTTGGTCAAACGCGCACCACCATAAAAACCCTGCGGTGTTTGAAGCGATAGACGTTGCGTACGCCTTTTCAACGTATTCGCCCGCGCTTTTGCCCGAGCAAACCATAGGTCCGAGCGTTCCTATTTCTTCAACCAAGCAAGGCGTGTTTGAAACGCTTGAATAATACTCGCTTTCAGCCGAAGCGTGCAAGCAAGCGCGCATACTATTAACGTCTTCTTTCGAGCAGTAGGGGGTAAATAATGGGTAGGGGTGAGTCGTTTGCATATCGAGTAATTCACCCGTTGATTCGAGCGACCAGTTGCCGTTGCTCGTAAGACCGTGCATACCCGCGTATACGGGGCGAGAACTATCCGCCACCCTTATCGCTTGCGAAATGGTGGTGAGCCACAAATCGTTTTCCGCTCTATCCGTTTCAAAACTTAGTGCGTTACACTCGTTGCCAAGTTCCCAAGCGATAATCTGGCTATCGCTTTTAAAAATGGAAACGAAGTCTTTAATAAACTTACATTCGTAAACGATGCACTCTTTATCGGTTATAGGGTTCTTGCTTTCAAAAAAGGGCGGAAGGAAACTTTTACCGCTCATCCAACCGGTAATAAGGGCAACTATAACTTTAAGTCCGTGTTTTTTTGCGAGTGAAAGAAGTGTTTTAAAATCTTCTACCGCGCTTTCGTTAAGCCCTGACTTATAGGGGTGATATTCAAGTGGAACGCCGTTAATTCTCAAAGCGAAAGAATTAGTTTTTGCGTGCGAACGAATAACCGGCATAAAATCGCTAAGCAAGGGGAACACCCTTATCGTATCAACGCCGTATTCTTTTAAAGTGGCAAAATCTTTATCAATAACTTCACTTTCAAAGCAAGCAAAGGTTTTAACACCAAATTCGCTTGCCCAGTAGTTAACGCCTGTTAAAAAATTCATAAATTATCCCCTAAAATAAAAGATTAAATATATTATATACGCAAATTTAGTAAAAGTAAATAAACAAAAACAAACTTTTCTATTAATAATAGTAAACTTTTATCGCAAAAATTTTTAAAAATAATCATAAAAAGCTTGCATACGCTTTACAAATAAAATTAAAAGTATTAAAATCAATAAGGTTTGAAACTATTGATAAATAAAACTTTAAGTTTTAAGGTGTTTTATGCAACAAATTTTACTTTCATTATCAATCGCACTCTTTGCAGGGTTAATGCTTTCACGTCTTGCAAAACTTGCTCAACTTCCGGCGGTAACGGCGTACCTCGTTCCAGGTATTTTAATAGGTCCGTTCTGC
>JAGCLN010000090.1 GCA_017646945.1 Clostridia bacterium
ATAAAGGCGTGAAATTAACGATATTAGCGTTGATTTTGAAGAACCCGTTCCACCTATAATACCGACTGTTTCACCAGATTTTATTTCAAGATTAACCCCGTCTAAAACGTATCTTTCACCCGATATTGAATATTTAAAACAAACGTTTTCAAAGGCGATTGAACCGTCTTTGACTTCTATAACGGGATTTTCGGGGTTGGTAAGAGTACTCTTTTCATCAATAACTTCGTAAATACGCCTTGCCGATTCTGCGGAAAGAGTAAGCATAACGAATATCATTGAAAGCATTTGAAGGGATATAAGAATTTGTAGCGAATAGGTAAGCATACTTTGAAGGCTGAACACCGAAAGACCGGGCGTGCCTTTTAAAATGAGTTTTGAACCGATAAGCGCAATCGCTATAAGACCACCTTGTAAACATAAACTCATAATAGGTCCGTTTAAGGCAAGTATTCTTTCCGCCTTAGTAAAGTCTTTACAAAGTTCACCGGATACCTTTTCAATCTTTTCAGTTTCAAAATCTTCTCTAACGTACGCTTTTACTACGCGCATACCCTTAACGTTTTCTTGAATAGACTCGTTAAGAGCATCGTAACGCTTGAACACCCTTTTAAAGATAGGCATAGCGTTTTTGGTAATCATAATTATACCGAACGCCAAAATGGGAATAGTTACGCAAAATACTGCGGGAAGCACGCTGTTTATCGAAAAACTCATAACGATTGAGAACACGAACATAAGCGGGCTTCTAATCGCGGTACGAATAAGCATCATAAACGACATTTGAACGTTAGTAACGTCAGTCGTAAGCCTTGTTACGAGCGATGACGAACTAAACTTATCTATGTTTGAAAAAGAGAAAGATTGAACGTTCTCGTACATATCTTTTCTTAAATTTTTAGCAAAACCCGTTGATGCTTTAGCGCAGTATTTACCGCCAAGCATACCTGCTAAAAGGGCTATGATTGCAACGCCTATCATAATACAGCCGTAGCGAATCATACCTTGCATATCGCCGTTTTCAATGCAACCGCCAAACCAAGAAATAACGAGTGGCAAAAACACTTCCATTGCAACTTCTATAACCATTAAAATCGGCGTTATTATCGCAGGTTTTTTATATTCTCTTAAACTTTTAAACAATCTTAAAATGTGCATATTTATAAGTCCTTTATTAAGATTTATTTTCGACTTTACTTTGAATTTTTTTAATAATTTTTATAAACTCAGCGCGTTCTTTTTCGGTTAGCGCGCTTGAAACTTCCTTATCTAAACTATCCGCTCTATTTTGAAAAGATAGGTGCATTTGCCTACCCTTAGGCGTTAGTTTTATTCGTTTTAACCTACTATCAAACTCAACCGAACTTCTAATAATAAGCCCGTTTTCTTCCATACGGTTAAGCGTGGCGGTAACGGTTGAACGGCGAATTTTAAACGCCTTTTCAATATCGCGTTGGAAGATATCTTTTCCATCGTTTTCGGCAAGATAACGCAAAAAATACCCGCGCCCGCTCATAAGTTTACCATCACTTACCGCTTGCGGGTCGGAACACAACCTTTGCCTTACTAAATTATGAAGAATTTTAACTTCATCTAATACGCTATTGTCTTTCATTTCACCCTTAAATTTAATTTACTTGAAAAATTTAATTGTTAGAACACTAACATTTTATCAATATATAAATTATATGTCAATTCATATAACAAATCTTTTTGAAATTTTACAAATTTTTCATATTTTTGCAAATTGAAAAAGCGTGAGAAAACTCACACTTTTACCAATCAATAATACAAAGCAAATAGTCAGCGGAAACGCCGAAATATTTTGCTAATTTATAAATTACTTCTGCTGATGGAATTTGCTTTCCAGTTTCCCAATAGCTAATTGAAGCATTAGAAAGCCCAAGGTCTTCGGCAAGTTTATTTTGCCCTATCCCCTTTTCAATTCTTAACGATTTAATCCGTTCCCCTACTTGCTTAATATCAAACTTATCCATATATCTATTCTAATAAAAATTAGAAAATAATACTTGACTTCTAATTATAATTAGCGTATACTTATTATAAACAATTTAGGAGAAAATATTATGAGATGTTTTATACATAATGAAGTTGAAGCAATTTCCGTATGCAAAAGATGCGGAAAAGCGATGTGCGCAAATTGTTCAGCGTATAGTGGCCACAGTGGAATTTGTCCAGAATGCCGTAGAAATAATTTTATCGCAGAAAGAAATAATAATTACGTATTGATTAATAACTTAAAAAGCGAAAGAAGATTAAGCGTTGCTTGGGCTATTTTACTTTCTTGGACGCTTATTGCAATTCCCTATAACATTTTTAAATATCGCTCAAAAACTAAAGAAATTGCTAAACTTGAAGAACGCAACTATAAACTTACTAACGAAATTAACAAACTTAATAAAATCCTTGTTGATAGAGGAACAGCTCAATTTATTTAAAACTAAAACCCGCTTATTTAAGCGGGTTTTATTATACAAAAAATTATAAAAAAGCCTTGAATACAAAGTTGGTTGATTTAGGTAACGATTCAAATACAAGTAAGACAAGACAAAATATAAAAACGTTTGATTAAAAGGAGTTTTTAGGCTCAAAAAACACAAAATACAACGCTCACGAAGTATTTGAAATAAATAGAGAAGCCTTTATTCACAAGATTGGTTAGTAGTTCTTGCATTTAAGACTTATTTAAACTAATATAAAAAGCGTGTTCAACGGGGATTTTAGTGTTTTTTTACAAGTTAGGCGAGGCTCGACAACAAGTTATCGGACAAAACTAACCTTTTTGGTTGTTGTGGTCGTAACTTGATGGCAGTAAACGACGCATAACGAAGTAAAAAAGGCAATAAAAAATGCGGCAACTCCCTATCCTCCCAGGCCGTGTCCAGCCAAGTACTTTCAGCGCAATCGAGCTTAACTTCTGTGTTCGGAATG
>JAGCLN010000091.1 GCA_017646945.1 Clostridia bacterium
AGTTAGGCAAGGCTCGTAAAACTTGGGAGGGTGCAATAGACCTTTTTGGTCATTGCAGTCGCACGAGTTTTACAGAAACGATGCATAACGAAGTTTATAATTTGTTTCTTTGGATTTTACCACTTATAGTCTTGGGCAATTCATCTCTAAATACAACCACACGAGGATATTTGTAGGGGGCGGTATGGTCTTTAACGTAGGTTTGAATTTCCTTCTTTAATTCTTCGGAAGGAACGGTGCCTTTGGTTAAAACGATACTTGCTTTTACTACTTGGCCACGAACTTCATCGGGAACGGCGGAAACACCGCACTCTAAAACGTAGGGAAGTTCCATGATAACGGATTCGATTTCAAAAGGTCCGATACGGTAGCCGGAAGACTTAATAACGTCGTCAACACGGCCAACGTACCAAAAATACCCGTCTTCATCGCGCCAAGCGGTATCGCCGGTGTGGTACAATCCATCGTGCCAAGCATCGGTAGTCTTTTCCGCATCGCGATAATATTCTCTAAATAAACCACAGGGCACACTCTTATCGGTATGGATAACGATTTCACCAACTTCGCCGGCGGGAAGGCTATTGCCATCTGCATCTACAACGTCAACGTCATACTGCGGATTTGCTTTACCCATAGCGCCGATTTTGGGGGTTGTGCCTACAAGGTTTGCGATAGCAAGAGTGGTTTCGGTTTGACCAAAACCTTCCATTATTTCTAAGCCCGTTGCCGATTTAAATTGATTAAATACTTCGGGGTTTAACGCTTCGCCAGCAGTAGTCATGTGGTGAATTGAAGACAAGTCGAACTTAGAAAGGTCACCACGAATAAACATACGAAGCATTGTGGGGGGAGCGCAGAAAGTTGTGATTTGATATTTTGCGAACATAGGAAGTAAATCGTTCTCGTCAAACTTATCGAAGTCGTAAACGAATACCGCGCCTTCGCAAAGCCATTGACCGTAGAGTTTACCCCATAAAGACTTACCCCAACCGGTATCGGAAATCGTTAAGTGCAAACCGTCACGCTCGCAACAATGCCAGTACTTTGCGGTAACGTAATGACCGAGCGCGTAAGTGTGCTTGTGCGCCGCCATTTTGGGATTACCGGTAGTACCGCTCGTAAAGAACATAAGAGCGAGTTCATCGCCTGCAGAACAGTTAGTCGGACGGTCGTACTTACCTGAGAATAAGGGGTATTCCTTATCGAAATCAAGCCAGCCCTCTTTCGCTCCGCCAACCATAATGAGTTTTTCTACTTGGGGGCATTTTTTAGCGGCGCTTTGAGCATATTCAAAAGTGTCACCATCAGCCGTGCAAACGATTGCCTTAACTCCTGCGGAGTTATATCTATATTCAAAATCGTGTTCTTTAAGTTGGTTAGTAGCGGGAATTGCCACCGCGCCGAGCTTGTGAAGAGCCACCATACAGAACCAGAATTGATAGTGGCGTTTTAATACTAACATAACCTTATCGCCACGCTTAATTCCAAGAGAAGTAAAGTAGTTTGCAACTTGGTTAGACGCGCGCTTGATATCTTTGAAAGTAAAGCGCCTTTCAGCCTTGTGTTTATCAAGGTGAAGCATGGCGAGTTTATCGGGATAACGCTCGGCAATACCGTCAACTATATCGAAACCAAAGTTAAAGGTTTCGGTGTTTTTAAAGTTGATGCTTTCAAGTTCACCATTTGCATTTTCCTTAACGTCAAGGAACTTTTCGCAAACGAGCGGTTCACTTTTTTTAGCCGCCATAACGCTTTTTCTAACAACCGTTTCTTCGGTTGCTTCGCCAGACATTACCACCGCGCAGAATACGCAATCTTTACCGTCAACGGCAATCATTCCGTGGGGGATAGAAGAATTGTAATAAATACTATCGCCTTCGCATAAGACTTCAACGTGGTCGCCTACTTGAACTTTTAACTTACCACTCAAAACAAGGTCGAATTCCTGACCTGAGTGGGTGGTTAAGTGGATAGGCTTATTTTCTTGCGATGCGGAATATTCGTACTTAACGTAATAGGGCTCGGCAAGTTTATTTTTAAACTTGGGCGCAAGGTTCGCTATATCGATACCGTCTTCCTTAGCGGTTTCTTGACCCATGCCTTTTCTCGTTACGGTATAGGTGGAAAGTTTTGCAGTTCTACCTTCCAAAAGTTCAGTCATTTCAACGCCGAAAGCAAGCGCACACTTATGAATAAACGAGAAGGGAATATCTACCTTTCCGCTTTCGTAAGCAAGATACTTTTCTTCGGTAACGTTGGTTTTTTCAGTCATTTCATTAACAGAGAAGCCAATAATTTCACGCAACTCCTTAATTCTCGTTGCAATTTCCGATAACTGATTTAAAGTGTTGTTAGTGTTCATTGTTTGCCCTCCTTTGATTTTTTAATTATTTTTTACATTATAAACGACACCTAACGAAGTTTATAACGAATAAAAAACCGTCTCAAGCTTTTTGCTTTGAGACGGGTATAATATACTCGCGGTACCACTCAAATTGCAACCTTACGATTGCCACTTTAGAATCTAACAATTCCTATTCATTAACGCAGAAATCACGGAAAACGTCTACTATAAATTCGGGTTTTCAACTCGGAAGGGATAGGTTGTAAACGCTCGTTGTTGGCTTACACCTACCGCCAACTCTCTGCAAACTTCCGTTTAGCCTTTCTTCGTCACAGTTATTATGAGTTATTTAATTAAGGCGATTATACACCCCTACTCGCTTAATTGTCAACTATTTTTTATGCTTTTGCAAAATTTTCTTAGGGGAAACACCGTACGTTTTTTTAAACTTATACGAAAAATAATTGCTATCGTTAAATCCGCACGCAAACGCAACGCCGTTTACCGAACGCCCCGGCTCGTTTTTAAGCATATATTCCGCCTTTTGAAGTCTAAATAGCGTTAAATATTCGGAAAAACAAAAACCCGTTTCCTTTTTAAAAGTTCTCGATAAATGCTCGGGGCTTACGGCAAAAGTTTCCGCCACCCCGCTAAGCGTTATCTCGCCGTGATAGTTTTCTTGAATATACTTTACCGCCCTTTCGATAAACGCGCTACCGGACGGGTTTTCGGCTTGGGTTTTGGCGTTCCTAACGAGCAAGAAAATAAGTTCGTAGGTCAAACCCTTTAAAGCGTCAACGGAATATTCATCACTCTTTTTATACTCAAAGTCAATCTTTTGCATTACCCTTTCACACTCGGCGGTTACTTGCGAACGCCTAAAAACGTGCGGTAAAGTTTTAATTTCACTAAGAACGCTCTCGGGGATAAAAAATTCCGAGCAGTTGATAAGCCAACGGTCGTGAAATTCGGTATCGTATGTGGTTTTATGGATAATTCCGCTTGGAATAAAAACCAAATCACCCGCTTCGACTTTGTACGACTTATCGTCGATAAAGTAATTGCACTTTCCCCTTTTCATATAGTATATTTCTATCAAGGAATGGTAGTGGCTACTCGACTTGTTTCCCTGTATTTTCGACGCCTGCTGAAAGTAATAATCGTCGGTTAATTTAATACTCTTTTCACTCATATACGGTTAGTATATCAAGATAT
>JAGCLN010000092.1 GCA_017646945.1 Clostridia bacterium
TAAAGCATTATCATTTTTCCGTACCAGTCTACAAGCGAGAAGTAAACTATACCGAATTTGCTTTCTTTATAGAGAAGTTCTTCGTAAGTTTCAACCCCGTCCTTAGACGTTACCTTGCCAACGTGAAGATTGCATCGCCAAGTGCGAACGACTGAAAAGTCTCTTTCAAGCGGAGTTGAATATGCAATATAGAGTTCGTTTTGATAAGTGAAAATATAAGGTCTTGTATCTGAAACGGTGAAAGCAAGATTACTTAAAGTCCAAGTTTTGCCTTCGTCTTTCGAGTATAAAAGGTTTTGATAAGTTTCGGTAGTTGGGTTTTCAGATCCGTCACGGCAGAAAATCCAGAACTTGTTTTCGTGATAAGTAAGCATCGCTTCGTAACTAACCCTATGCTTGATTAAGGAAACGAAATACCAAGTTTCGCCATCGGGCGATTCAACGAACATAAAGTTTGCAGCCTTAGGCGCGCCACCGCTTACGGTTGCGTAATAATATCTATTTACGCATATAATATCAGATGAAATTTGAAGATAAGCAAAAGCCTCTCCGCCCATATCGGTAATGTGAGCATTAACGTTATCCGTACTCATAGTAACGGCAACTTCGCCTTTAACTTTACTCTTTTTATACTTGAGTTCTTTCTTCTCGCCAACAGCAAAAGACTTTTTGTCCACGTCTTTATAATAATAAGTTCCGTCGCCTTTGTTGATAACGATAACTCTAATAGTATCAAAGTTTAAATCTAAAATATTGCAAGTGCTAATATGTGAACCGCCAAAATCATCTATATAATGGAAAACGGTAACCCACTCTGCATTAGTTGGCGCAAGAATATTGTACTTTGCGACTTTTAAAATGGTACTACTCTCGCCGTACTTTTCTTCGCTTGCCAAATACGCGGTATAAGCAACGCCCGTTCTACTATCAACGATAGTGTGCGAATCGCTTGCCGCCAAATCAACTAAGCCGTTGCTAATCATAAAATGCTGGCCTATTTCTTTAGTGGAAATAGTTGAAGCGGGTTGCTCGGGCGCCTGAACTTCAGGCGTGTTTGCGGGGGGATTGCTTGAAGAATCATCGCCCTTGCAAGCCGTTAAAGAAAACACGGTTGTGATAAATAAAATTGAAACGATGATGATTTGCAATATCTTTTTCATATTCATATTTTCTCCATATATTGTTTTACATTACCCTTTAAGTATACACAAATTAAAGAAGAAACAAAATAGTAAAATCAATCATAAAATATGTAAAATCAATCAACTTTCATATCGTTATCAACTTTTACGATTTTATTGCTTTGAAATTTTTTAAATAGACGTTTATTGAATTGATTTGTGGTAATAGGTTGACGGCAGTAAACGAAGCCTAACGAAGTTTATAACGGATTAAAACCTTTAAGACGTTAGTTGCAAGCACAAGTAGGCTCGACAACAAATTATCGGGCACAACTAACCTTTTTGGTCTGTTTGATAAAATATTTAAGACGTTAGTTTGGGTATTAGACAAGGCTCGCAAAGACGGGGCGGTAACGATTAACCTTTTGGTTATCGTTAGTGCAACGGCTTTGCAGTAACGCAGTATAATACCCGAAATAACGGATTAAAAAAGTGAGGCACAAAGCCTCACTTTTTTATGTCTTAAAATTAGATTTGGGTTAAACTTGCCGCCGCAATAGACTGACCTACGCGCTTGTTAGATTCATCAGGCATTTGAAGTTTAATGTTTGCGTATTGGGGGAATTCTGCGTTTATAACTTCGTTAGCCTTTTCTAAAATGATATCGCCACCCTTACCGGAAGTTACACGGCCTAAAAGTAAACCGTGCTTGATATCGTAAAATTCGCTGTAATATGCGATAGTATAACCAAGGTAAATACCGATACAAGCGTAAATGTTTTTAGCCATTTCATCATCTTCTGCCATAAGTTTTTGAATAACTTTTAACTTTTCGGCAGGTGATAAACCTTCTTCAAACTTAAAGCCTGCGGATTCTGCAAGTTTAATAACGCTATCTTGAGAGAAATATTTAACACCGCAACCATAGTCGCCAGACCATTCGTCTACCATAGCATCGCGATTGTAGTCAACGGGCGCGAACGCAAGTTCGTTAAGCCAACCTTCTAAGCAACCTTCGCGATTGATATAACCTACCGCTTCACTAGTACCCATAGCGATACCTAAAACGGCTGTATCTTTTAAGTCAATAGCGCCGGCAAGCGCAGTAACGTCACCATCGTTTGCAACTTCAATAGGCGCGCCGATTTCCTTTGCGATATCTAAGTACATTGTTTTTACGTGCTTTTCAAAATCATCTTCAGGCACTTTTAAGAAAAGTGATGCAACCATGATTTTGTTATCAACGTAAACGCCTGCGGAAGAAACGCCGATAGCGTCAACCCTTGGCATTTTACTTGCAGCAGTCTTCATTGAGTCCATAATACCATCGTATTGATAGTGCCAGTCAGAATTGAGTTTGGGGTGCCAAACAACTTCTTCACTATAAACTACTTCACCATCGATAACGGCGGAAACTTTTCTATCAGAACCGCCCGCATCAAAACCGATACGGCAACCATTTAAATGACCGCCTACCTTTAAAGAACAACTCTTTGCTTCGGGGAAATCCTTTTCTTCAACGTAGCACACTTCAAAAGGTCTTTCATAAACGCCTGACATAAACTTTTCATCAAAAGCTCTTGCGCCTGTTTTAGAGTACGCGTCTTTAATTTTCTCATAAATATACTTATCGCCACAAATAATGATTTTGTAACCGCCTGCTACCCAAAGAATAGTTTTGATAATTCTTTCGGCAACGCCGTAGTTTTCTTCTTTCTTATTTTCATCGGCGAAAATTTCAAGATTGTAAATAAAGTTATAACCTTTATTTCTCTCAACGCAAATCTTTAAAGTTTTGCTTTCTTCTTTGCTTACTGCTTGTCTAAACTCGTTAAGTTTAACAATCATAGGATAGTAATTTTTATCGTAAACGGGAGTGAATTTCATAGCCTTCTCCATTATAAAATTTTAGTCTATACTATATTAACACAAATCTTTCTCTTTTAAAAGGGGTTTTCAAAAATTTTTTAATTTTTTTACTCCCTATTTTTGCATAAATTTATAAATTTGTGCATAAAAACGAAAAAATGCATTTTTATACACAAAACGGTTGACAATGAAAAAATATCCTTATATAATGATTTAACTAAATATTTTAATATATAAGGAGAACTTATTATGAAAAAACTTTTAAAGGTTTTAATCGCAGGTATCTTATCCGTATGCACCCTTACTTGCTTTACCGCTTGTAAAGATGATACAATTTACGTTGATACAAACGCTTTCTTCGCTCCGTTTGAATATTATGATGGAACTGAAATCAAGGGCGTTGACATTGACATTATGAACATGGTTGGCGAAAAGCTTGGCAAAAAAGTTGTTTTTGAAAACACCGATTTCGAAGTTATTATCGATAACGTTGCAAGCGGTAAAAAATACGACTGTGGCGCTGCTGGTATCACTATTACTGACGCTCGTAAGGAAAGAGTTGACTTCTCTAACCCATACTACACTTCAGTTCAATACGTAATCTATAAGGCAGATAACCAAAACCTTACTGCAAAGACCGCTACCGATGGTACTTCTTGCATTTTCTGGTCTGACCTTATGGGTATGGACATCGGCGTTCAACGCGATACTACCGGTCATATCTACGCAGGTATCGAAATCGATGGTGACGGCCCCGACTACCCCGGTGAACTTCACGGCACTACCGGCGAACTCGTTCCTTACGACAATGCTCAACTCGCAGTTGACGCTATCGGCGCTAACCGTATTGACGTTGTTATCGTAGACGAACTTCCCGCTCAATATATCGTAAGCAAAAACTCTGGTTACGTTTGCAAGGCTTTATACTACGACCTTGACACCGCTACCGAAGAAGAATACGCTATTTGCGTTACCAAAGGTAACACCGAACTTTTAAACGCTATCAACGAAGTTTTAGCTGAACTCGGCGAAAATGGTATTTTAGCATTAGTTGCTAGACACCTTGGTCTTGAAAACTAATTTAGTTTGGAAGAAACCGCTACAACGCGGTTTCTTTTTACGTAAAGGATAATTATGTTATTTAATTTAAATGCAAGCCTTTTTCAAAATTTAGCCACTATTTTTTCAAGCGCTAAATATATGAACATGTTATACGAAGGCTTAAAGTGCACCTTACTTATATCTATCGGCGCATCAATAGTAGGTATTATTCTCGGCACAACGGTAGCCGTTATAAAAATATTGCCTAATAAAAACCCGATTGTGCGAATATTGAGCGTTATTTGTGATATTTACACTACTATTTTCCGTGGAACGCCTATGGCGTTGCAACTTTTCATAATGGCGTTCGTAGTATTTGCAATACGCGGTTTCCCTATGGAAATTACGGCAATACTTGCCTTTGGTATTAACTCTGGCGCATACGTTTCGGAAAGTATTAGAGCAGGTATCTTATCAGTTGACTCTGGTCAAATGGAAGCAGGTAGAGCGCTTGGTCTTCCCTACTCTAAAACGATGATAAAAGTAATTATTCCGCAAGCGATTAAAAACGTTATTCCGTCAATCGGTAACGAAATTATTGCGCTTATCAAAGAAACTTCTATCGTATCAATGGTAGGCGAACTTTACGATTTGACTATTGCATCTAAAAGCATTGGTAGTGGTACGGAACTTTCAAACTATTTAGCGCCCATGATTGTTGCTGCGCTTTTCTATCTTGCAATCGTTTACAGTTTAACTTTTGTAATCAAAATTATTGAAAGGAGGTTGAGAGCAGGTGACAAACGCTAAATCAATAGAAAATAACGCGCCCGTTATTCAAATTAAAAACGTTCATAAAAGTTTTGGCAATCTTGAAGTTTTAAAAGGCGTTTCGCTCGATATTAAACAAGGCGAAAAGGTTGTTATTATAGGACCGTCCGGCTCAGGTAAGTCAACGATGCTTCGTTGCATGAACCTTTTAGAAACCCCTACCAAGGGCGAAGTTTGGCTTGAAGATAAACTTTTAACTAACGCCGATAAAGACCTTCACGAAGACCTTTTAGATAAAAAATCTATCAAGGCGTTTGAAAAACAGTTTCGCTTAAACATCAACGAAGGCAGAGCGCAAATGGGAATGGTGTTTCAACACTTCAATCTCTTTAACAATTTAACCGTTATGGGCAATATGATTCTTGCGCCCGTTCAGTTAAAACTCAAAACCAAAGAAGAAGCCGTTGCAGACGCGGAAAAACTTCTTGAAAGAATTGGGCTTTTGGATAAAAAAGACGTATACCCTTCAACTCTCTCCGGCGGGCAAAAACAACGTATTGCAATAGCAAGAGCGCTCAATATGAACCCGAAAGTTCTTTTGTTTGACGAACCTACTTCCGCGCTTGACCCCGAAATGGTTGGCGAAGTTTTAGAACTTATGAAAGACCTTGCCGACGAAGGTATTACAATGGTTATCGTAACGCACGAAATGGGCTTTGCAAAGGAAATTGCTAACCGCGTTATCTTTATCGACCAAGGCATTATCAAGGAAGAAAACGAGCCGAAAGAGTTTTTTGAAAACCCAAAAGACGAACGCTTAAAAGAATTTTTATCAAAAGTATTATAAAAGAAAAACGAGTGGAATTCCACTCGTTTTTTTATGCTTAATTATACGATTTATCAATGGTTATTACCGCATCGAATTTGGGGTAACTTTCTTTTATTAAACGAATTAACGCTTCTTTAACTTGGCACTCCGTCAAACAAAGATTAAACGGCACAACGCAATCGAAAATTACTATGTTTCTGTACTTACCGTCAACTATTCTAACGTCGTGCACGGAAAGGCGTTCGTTAACGAGTTTTACGTTTTTATGCAAGAACTCGCGCATTTCTACTGCTAAGGGATTAGTGGTCGATACGGGGTCGTAGTGAATAACGATTTCAAGCCCGTCTTCTTCTAAAAAGATTTTCTCAATCTTGTCGATAAGTTCGTGGCTAAGTATTACGTCGCCTTCGGCAGCCATTTCAACGTGAACGCTTGCAAAAGTTCTACCAACGCCGTAATCGTGAACGATTAAATCGTGAATTCCTAAAACGCCTTCGTAACTTAAAAGTTTATCTTTAATTTTATCAATCTGCTCTTTTTCAGGCGGTTTGCCAAGCAAACTTGCCAAAGTATCTTTAACAAGACCTAACGCGCTAAACATTATAAATAAAGAAACTAAAAGCGCCATAACGCCGTCAAGCGGGAAAGAAGTATGCGAACTTAATATCAAAGATATTAAAACGGCGGTTGTGGATATAGCGTCATTCCTTGCATCAACGGAAGTGGCTTTTAATGCGGAAGAATTTATCTTCTTCCCTACCGAGCCGTTTAATAGCGAAAGAAAAACCTTTGCTAAAATTGATACCGCTAAAATTATTACCGCTACGATTGAAAATTCTACTTTGGTGGGGGTTATAATTTTTTCAACGCCACTTTTAAAAAGTTCTACGCCGATTACCATAATCAAAATGGTTACGATAAACGCCGAAACGTATTCATACCTGCCGTGGCCATAAGGGTGCTCCTTATCGGCAGGGCGAGACGAGAGTTTGAAACCTGCAAAACTTATAACGCTTGAAGACGCATCGCCAAAGTTATTGAGCGCGTCTGCAACGATTGCAACAGACCCCGTTATCACCCCTGCAAGTATTTTTATACCGCAAAGTAAAATATTGAATATGATACCTATAATGCTCGCAACTTTTCCGTACGCCGAGCGCACTTCAACGTTGCAAACGTCATCGGCATTTTTTACAAACAGTTTAAAAATTTTTACCATAATTACTTAGTAGCCGTAATTTCAATAAACGCATTAGCGTTTAAAGTTAAATCGGCATAGTTTTTATTAAGATATTGAAGGAAACCTTCCGCGCCTATCATAGACGCGTTGTCAGTACAAAGTTTTCTCTCCGGAAGAACGAGTTTAACGCCCTTTTTACCGCATTCTTTTTGAAGTTTTTCTCTTAAATAACCGTTTGCGGAAACGCCACCGCCTACCGAAAGAGTTTTATATCCCCTTTCCTTAACGGCGATAAGGGCTTTTTTAACTAAGATATCAAGCGCGGAAGACTGGAAAGAACACGCCAAATCTTCTTTGCTATACTCTTCGCCTTTTTGCTCTTTGCTATGAACGTAGTTTATAACGGCGGTCTTTAAACCGCTATAAGAAAAATCGTAACCCTTTTTGCCTTTGAGCATAGCGGGAAGTTCAATATTGTTTTCACCGCCCTTAGCAAGCCTTTCAACGTTAGGTACACCTGGGTATTGAAGCCCCAAAACTCTTGCAACTTTATCAAAGGCTTCGCCTGCGGCATCGTCAAGCGTTCCACCCAAAACGTCATAAGTGTAATAATCTTTTACGTCAATGATAGCGGTATGACCACCGCTTGCAAGCAAGCAAATAAACGGCGGGGTTAACTCTTTATCCGTTAAATACCCTGCCGAAACGTGACCGCGAACGTGGTTTACCGGAACGAGCGGAATGCCGAGTGAGTAAGCAAGCGCTTTTGCGTACGAAACGCCTACTAAAAGCGCGCCTATAAGCCCTGAACCGTAGGTTACGGCTATCGCATCAAGGTCACCCAAAGTAATCCCTGCATCGCTAACCGCCTTTTCTACCGTTAAAGAAATCGCCGTAGTGTGCATTCTCGACGCAATTTCAGGCACTACGCCACCGAAAGGGATATGTTCCGTCATAGAACTCATAATAACGGAAGAAAGTATCTCTCTACCACCCTTTACTACCGATGCGGCAGTTTCATCGCAACTTGATTCAATAGCAAGTATTAAGGCATCTTGTTTTAAAGATGCCGTTTTAATTTTGTCTAAATACTTCATTAAATTTTATGATTTTTTAAGATAATCAACGATAAATAAATCAATATCGCATCCA
>JAGCLN010000093.1 GCA_017646945.1 Clostridia bacterium
CCGGCGATAAAGACGAGTTTGAAAAGTTTAAAAAATTTGCTGAAACTCTCCCCTTACTCATCGGCAACCCCTTATACCATTGGACGCATTTAGAACTTAAACGTTACTTTGGTATCGACGAAGTTTTAACCCCCGATAACGCTAAATACGTTTGGGATAAGGTTAACGAGTGCTTAGCAAAGCCTGAATTTAGAGCGCAAGAACTTATCAAGCGTTCGGGCGTTGAAGTTATTTGCACGACTGACGACCCTGCCGATACTTTAGAATATCACGAACAATTAAAAGATTTCTCAACTAAGATTTTACCCACTATGCGCCCCGATAAACTTATAAATATCGACCAAGCGACTTTCAAGCCCTATCTTGAACAAACGGGTTTAACTTCTTATAAAGAAATCGAAGCGTGGATAATTGAAAGAATTAAATTCTTTAACGACCACGGCTGTCGCCTTTCCGACCACGCGCTTGAATACGTACCCTACGCAGAAGGCAACCCCGAAGAAGTATTTAACAAGTTTATGAGCGGAAAAGCGCTCGATAAGGCGGAAATTGATGCGTACAAGTGCTCTATCTTAAAGATTTGCGCTAAGGAATACGTTAAGTACGGTTGGGCTATGCAACTTCATATCGGCGCGCTTAGAAACAACAATTCTAAGATGTATGATAAACTCGGCGCAGACGTTGGCTTTGATAGTATTAACGACCTTTGCATCGCTGAAAACCTTGCAAAGTTCTTAAATTCTTTGGAAAAGGATAACGTTCTTCCCAAGACCATTTTATACACGCTTAACCCCAAAGATAACTACGTTTTAGCAACTATGCTCGGCAACTTCCAAAACGGCGATATCCCCGGCAAGATTCAATTTGGTTCGGGCTGGTGGTTCAACGACCAACGCGACGGTATGCTTGACCAAATGCGCTCGCTTGCAAACCTTGGTATGATAGCAAGATTTGTGGGTATGCTTACCGATAGTAGAAGTTTCGTATCGTACACCCGCCACGAATATTTTAGAAGAATTATGTGTAACTTAATCGGCGAATGGGTTGAAGACGGCGAATACCCCAAAGACTTTAAGTATTTAGAAAAAATCGTTAAGGGCATCGCTTACGAAAACGCTAAAAACTACTTCAAGTTCTAATTTAAACCAACAAAAAACACGAGCAAAAATGCTCGTGTTTTTTTATGGAATTTTTAGATTTTTCTCGTTTTCATTTTGCGAGCAATAAGCGTTAAAACAAGCAAGATAACGTATAACGCACCTATTATTATAAAGATAGAATTCCAACCGAACTTATCTTTTACGAAACCAAACATTGCCGCTTGAAACGCAGCGCCCATATATACCGCCCAGTCAAACACGCCTACAACCGTTGAAGAAAAGGCTTTGCCACCGATATCGCCGGCAATCGTCCAAATAACGCCAGTTACCATAGCGAACACGCCGAGAACAAAAAGTATTATCGATGCAAGCGTTTGGACTTTGATAAAGGGGAATATTATCATACCCGCTATCGTTATAATAGACGCGATAACGAGCATAGGCTCTCTTTTTCCTTTGAGAAGTTTATCGGTGATAATCGGGAAGATAAACATCGCACACGCTTGACCTACGGGAAGTAAAATCGAACTGAAAATACCGTCTTTAATAGTAAGGCCGAGCGATTCGGTAAAGTAGGTGGGAACCCAAGTTAACAAGCCGTATCTACCTATACCTGCAATAGCGGAAATTAAGCAAAATACGATAACTTTGGGTTCGCTAAACAATATTTTATAGGGATAGAAAAAGCCTTTGCTTTCAATTTCTTTAATAAGCTGGCTATCGCGTTCGGCATCTTCATCAACGATAGGCGCAAATCCTGCCTTTTGCGGTTCTTCTTTAAAAAAGAAAACTATCGCAATAATCATAACCACCATAGGAATCATAGGCAATCTAAACGCTGAGCGCCAACCCCATTCGGGATTAAGTTCTAAGCAAAGTAAAATGGTAAGGTAAGTTACGACCTGAGCCATACCCGAGAAAAACGTTGTAAGCCCCGTTGTAAAACCCCTTTTGCTCTTCGGCCACCATTTGTTTATAACGCCAAGACCGTTAGACCAAAGCATTGATTGAAAAAATCCGTTCAAGCCCCAAAGCACGGCAATAACTGGAATACTGTGTTGAAAAGAAATTATAACGTTTAAAACCGCGCTTGCAATAACGCCTACTATAATAAGCCTTTTATAGCCGACTAACGCGCCGAGCCTTCCGTTTATAAGTTGACCGAAAGCATAGCACCAAAATAGCGAAGATGAAACAACGCCGAGCGCAGCGGTATCCGTACCTAAGCCGATTGCCATCTCGCTCATAACAAGGTTGATGTTTTGACGGCCGTTATAGAAGAACAAATAAGTCAAGCCAAAACTAAGTAGCGTAAGCCAAGCGATTTTATTAAATCTTTTACTTATATTTGTTTTATCCACGAATTTTACTCCAACGTATAATAAATTATTATATATTATCTATATCGAATTGTCAAAGAATTACCAAACAAAACAAACGGCAGAGAAAACTCTCTGCCGTGTGTTTTGCTGTGTAAATATATAAAATTTTATAAGGATTAAAGTAAGTAAATAGGAAGGTCATCACCGAACGAGTAAGACTTTCCGTTTTCGTTCTTTTCCGCCTTGATAGGCTTTTTAACCGCCTTAACGGTGGGTTTTTTAACTTCTTCAGGAACGGTAACTACGGGCGCTACCACTTCCACTTTTTCCACTTTTTTAACGGGGGCTTTTTTAGTTTGAGTTGCCTTTTTAGTAGCAGGTTTTTTGTTAACCGACTTTTCAACCATATCTAAAACTTGCTTATCCGTTGCGCCGATAACGGTGCTATTTACCATATCGGGAGCAGTTGTTTTAACTTTACTATAACCGTTGTTTTCAACTCTTTTGATTGCGTTTTTACCTATTGACATAACTCTCAATCTCCTTTGCAAGCGCGGTATATTCTTGAGCGCTTCTACTAGTCTTTTTGAACGCTACTACCGGCACGCTGTTGTCTTGCGACCACTCAACCGTACTATCAACTCTAACGTAGGTATCGAATAACCTTACGCCGTCCATACTCTTTAAAGTTTCAAGCGTTTGTTTAAAATATTTCTTTCTCTCATCCGCCTTAGTTACGGCAATACCTAAAATTTCAAGCTTTGGCGAAATCTCTTTTACTTGGCTTGTAAACTCAAACATATTTGCCAAACCAAACAAACCCCACGGGCTTGCTTCTACGGGAATTACCAAATAGTCGCTAGCGCACAAAACGTTCATTACCCAACCGCCGAGCGTGGGTGGGGCGTCAATGAGAACGTAATCGTAATAACCCCTTGCGCGAATAGGCTCTAAAATCTTTCTAAACACCGTTTCTCTTTGCCATTTTGAAAAGAGTTCAAACTCAATTCCACTCATAAGCGATGAGGACGGTATAAGGTCAAGCCCTTCATATTCCGTTTCCGCAATACATTTTGAAAGGTCTACCCCGTCTTTAATCGCCGAATAGATATTTTTACCATTCTCGGCAAAAGAAAGAGCCTTTTCTTCATCAAAGTAAGAAATGGTTAAATTAAGTTGCATATCGCCGTCAATCATAAGAACTTTCTTTCCGCTAAGCGCTAACGCGCACGCTACGTTTGAACAGGTAGTCGTTTTTCCACTACCGCCCTTATTGTTGGCAAACGCTATTACTTTAGTTTTGCTCATTTATCTTTTTCTTCCTTTAAAAAATCAACTATTTCGGCTAAACCTTCACCCGTTATAGAACTTACGGGAAATATCTTTTTGCACCCAGCAAGTTTAAGCCAGTTTTTAACCCTTTCAACGTTAGCGTCAGGCTTATCTATACCCGTTATTATACCTATCGCTTCTCTGTTTACCATACTCGTTAAGCAAGGTGAAAAGATTGAATAAGGTTCGTTAGCGGATAACACTAAACCAACGACGTCCGCTTCATAAGCGTAAAGGGCGAGCGCGCCACTCGTTTCACGGCGTTCAGTATATTCGCCGGGGGTATCGATAACGGTATCAAGATAGTTTACGTACTGCGTTTTATCGTATTTGATTTCTTCGCCGAGTAGCGCTTGTTTAAGCGTTGTTTTGCCTGCGCCTACTCTACCGAATAACATTATATTTTTCATAATAAATTAGTTAAATATCGACTTATAGGTCGAAATTGCAGTTTTACGTTAGGTCTTTGTTACTTCGCAACAAATATAGCCAAGCCTATTTTTAAAATAGTCGCTAATAGCGTTGAAAGCGGCTTCAACGGAAGATACGCTACCTGTTATTATCAACGTGCCTGTGAATCTATCTACAAAGCCGATTTCCGCACCCGAAGATTTCATAGCGATATCTGCAGCGATTACCGCACTTTCGTAAGGAATAACGGTAAACACACCGATTGCGCTACGAGTGTAATCAACCCTTGGGTCTAAGCCGAGTTTTGTGTATAAGGTTTCGCCGGGGTTTGCAATAATGTGGCAAAGCGTAATCTGTTTACCCGGAACGAACTCCTGAATAATTCTCATTTTATCTTGAAGTTCCATATCAGCCTCCTATTTGAATTTTAAGCCCACTTTCTTCCGCAACGGATTTTAAATATTCCATTTTTTCGTTGGTGGGCGGTTCAATATCTTTAAGTGAATATTCTCTACCAAGCCCGTAATACTTATCCTGACCGAGCCTGTGGTAAGGAAGCAAGTGGTGTTCCTTCACGCCTTTTAAAGTGGACGCAAATTTCGATATTGCCCTTATATCTTTTTCGCTATCGTTAAAGGTGGGAATAACGGGCGTTCTAATAATGAGTTCAACTCCGCTTTCCGCTACCATTTTAGCGTTTTCAAGAATTCTCTCGTTGCCTGCGGTGGTATATTCTTTATGCTTACCGCTATCCATATTCTTAATATCCATAAGGCAAAGGTCAAGATAGGGCAAAACTTTTTCAATGCTATCGTAGGGAACGTTTAAAGTGGTTTCAATAGCCGTGTGAAGACCTGCGTTTTTGCACGCCCTTAATAAATCCCTTGCAAACTCCGGTTGAGCGAGCGCTTCGCCACCCGATAAGGTAACGCCACCGCCACTTCTTCTATAATAGTTTTCATCGGATAAAATTTCGGGCATAAGTTCGGCAACGGTAACGTCTTTTCCAACGGTTCTTGCAGCGCCGTTTTCAGTCAAGGTTTCAATCTCGTATTTTTGCGATTCGGGATTGCAACACCAAGCGCAACGCATAAAACAACCTTTGAAAAACACGATTGTTCTAATGCCGGGTCCATCGTGAATTGAGAACCTTTGAATATTAAATATTCTGCCTTTGGTGTGTAAGTAATCCATCTTCTAATTAAAATCCTTGTTCAGTTCTTGCGATAATATCGTCTTGAAGCGACTTGCTAAGCGAAGTAAAGAGAGCGGAATAGCCTGCAACTCTAACTACGAGCGTTTTGTAATTTTCGGGGTTCTTTTGCGCGTCAAGAAGCGTTTCCTTAGTTACAACGTTGAACTGAACGTGCATACCCTTTTGGTCAAAGTAAGAGCGAATAAGCGCAACGAACTTTGCAAGACCTGCCGCGCCTTGAAGTGCGGACGGGTGGAATTTTTGATTGAGTAGCGTACCGTTACTTGCAACGTCTTGTTCAAGTTTTGCAACCGAGTTAGCAGTAGCGGTCGGGCCTTTTTTATCTCTGCCTGACGCAGGGCCGATACCGTCTGCAATCGGGGTGAACGCAAGCCTACCATCAGGCGTTGCGCCCGTTTGTGTGCCGAGCGGAACGTTTGCCGATACGGGATATAAGCCTGCTTGGAACACGCCACCACGCGGGTTGCGGTACTTTTCAACTTCTTTGGTATAAGTGTTTGCAACGTCTCTTGCAAACATATCAATTTCAAAAATATCGTTGCCGTATTTGGGGCAATCTTCGTCTATAAGGCGTTTAACTTCACGATATTTGCGTTTTTCCGCATCGGTTAAAGTGCCTGCGGTAGTAACGCTACGATAGATTGCGGCGATGATATCTTCGTTTACGGGAACGCCGTTATCGGCAAGTTTAGAAGCAACGTCTTTAGTAAGGTTGATAGCGCCTGCGCCCGTATAACCGTAACCAAAGTTATTATCCATCGCTTCTTTAAACTCTTTCATTGAAAGTTTCTTTTCTTCGAAAACAAGTTTTCTAATAGCAATTAAACCGTCGGTATTGTTTGCAATACCAAAGCCTTGCGGACCGGTAAAGTTATAAATTGCGCCACCTTCTTGCAACGACTTACCCCTACCGATACAGTCAGCCACCATTGACGACTGGAAGGGAAGCGGACATCTCGTTGCGTGCGCCGTGTCTATTGCGTTGTTCGCGTTAACTAAAAGTTGAACGAAATACGCTTGTTGTTCTTTATAAGCATCGTAGAACTCTTCAAACGTTACCATATCGCAAACGTTTTTAGTTCTCGGGCCGATTTGAACGCCCTTGTCTACGCCTTGAGTGAACACGAGTTCGAGCGGACGGCACATATTGAAGAACGCCGCATCGTGCCAACCGTCAGTCTTACCGCCCTTTTGCGGTTCAACGCAACCGATAATACAGTAGTCGCGCGCATCTTCAAGCGTTACGCCCCTTGACATAATGGAAGGTATGATAACTTCATCGTTATAATACGCGGGAAGACCCGTTCCAAGTCGAGTAAGCGCGCCTGCTTTGATAAGCAAGTCTTGTGGGGAACCGTTCCATACTCTTATCGATATAGACGGTTGCGGAAGGGGAACGTGCATAGACGCTTCTAAACACATAAACGACAGGTCGTTAGTAGCGTCAATACCCCTGATATCTTGACCGCCAACGATAAGGTTTTGGAACATACCGTAACCGGCAAAACCGTCAGCCGAAACGGCATCGCGAACTTTATTGATATCGTTGAGTTTTACCCAAATGCAATCGATAAGTTCTTGCGCTTGTTCAACAGTAATCTTACCTGCATCTAAATCCTTTTTATAGAAAGGATACATATATTGGTCGAATCTACCGGGTGAGATAGAGTGACCGCTTGATTCTACTTGTAATAAAAGTTGAATAAACCAGAAAGATTGACACGCTTCATAGAAAGAAGTTGCAGGGAATTCAGGCACTTTTTCACAGTTTTTAGCAATTTGTAAAAGTTCTTGCTTACGATTGTAATCCCTTTCTTTATCCGCAAGTTCTTTTGCGAGAGCCGAATATCTTTTCGCGTAACCTATAACTGCTTCCGCGCTTTCGATAACCGCATCGAGAAAGTTCATTCTTTGCATATATTCGGGGCAATAAACGGGAACTTTCGCCTTTGCATCTTGCGCTTCTTTAATGATTCCGCGATAGCCGATTTTTAAAACTTTTTCATAGTTAACGTTAACGTGGCCGATACCGTTATAGAAGTAGTTACCGGGGGTAAACATACCGTGAGTAACGAAGGCTTCGTAAGCTCTTGGGTCCATATTAGATTTTGCAAGGTCGCTCGTAGTTTTGCCTTTCCAGTACTTGTACGCATCACGAAGTTCGCCCTTAGTTTGCTCGCTAATATAGAAGGGGTCTGCCGCGCGCTTTTCAACGGTATCGAATTCCGCTTCAAGCCACTCGAAAGAGTATTCGGGGAACACTTGACAACCGCGGGGGTGAACCGTTGCGCTACCTACTATCAATTCCTTATCCCTTATAACGATAGGAATATTTTTTAAAATATGGCTAAAACAAGCGCTACGGCGCTTGATGATAGGCAAATTTTCCGTTTCTTTATAACTTTCCGTAACGAGCATACCGCGAGCGGACTCGATTTCGGGCATTTCTTTATAAAGATCATCTATTAAAGATTGTATTCTTGAACTTTTTTCAATTACAAATTTAATATTTTCCATAATTAAACCTTAAAAATTAAAGTTGTTCCCAAATTCCTTGGTGGGGTGATGCTATAACTGAAGTAGCGGAAAGTTGGCCTAAACTCTTAGCGTAATCTGCGCCCGCTTCGATTGCGGCGGTAACGTCACCAACTTCGCCGGTGATAAGAACAACGCCTTTACCACCCATACCCCTTGAAACTCTAAGGTCGAAAATTTCTACCTTAGCAGTCTTAACGGCAATATCCGCTGCTTTGATAATAGTGGGGGCTGAAAAAGTTTCTAAAACGCCGAGCGAACCACTCTTTGCGCCAGTTGTTGTTCCAAATAACGCAGAAATTACTTGCTGGTCGATTCTACCCATTATCGAAGAATCTATAACGTATCCGTCAAATCTTTGATTAACGTGGTTTACCGCAGCAGTTACGTTTGATATAGAACCCGTTAAGATTATCTCGTACTTGCCAGGGCAAGACGGATGGGAAGAAACCATTTCAATTCCCGCGCTTTTGAGCGCGTCGTCAGCGGCTTCGATACCCTTGGGTACGTTTTTAAGTTCAATCACTCCGATTGAGTTATACATCGTTTATTACCTACTTGTTTTGTATTACTATTTTACTATCATATACCGTTACAACGCCGTTTATTGAAGCGTGTTGCGGTAACGATAATCCTTCGTTTGCATTTGCTATAATTTGACCTTTAACCACCCTATCACCCGTTTTTACTGCGGGAACGGAAGGTGCGCCGATGTGTTGGCGATAGCCGATTTCAACTGTGTTAAAGGTGTTTATTTCACCGATATACTCGGCAATTTTATCGTACTTTTTAACGCCTAATACCGATTGCCAACGGTCAGACGGTATCATGCGATATTCTCTTTCTTTATGTGGGGAAACGCCGTCTTTTGCAACGAAGCGCATCTTCTCTTTTGCAAGTAAAGCTTTATACTCGTTGATAACTGCTTTTGGTGAAATTCCTTGACAGCAAGCGAGCGTTTCACATATACCGCAACCGCAACAAAGAGTAGCGGATAACACCATTTCTGGCGAAAGTTTAACCGCGTTTTTAGCAGTTCTTACCATTTTGTGCGGTTCTAAGGGATAACCTAAAAGTCCTCTTGGGCAAAGGTCGGTACATCTTGTACATTGACAGCAAGCCGTTTCCGCTCTTGCTACCGACTTTGCTCCGTCTAAGAACTTTGATTCGATTGCAGGGATATTTTTGGGTAATACCAAAAGCCCTTTCGTAGTCTTAGTGATAACGGCTTTTTCAGGGTCAATAACCTTGCCCATTGACGGACCGCCGTCAAGTAAAACTTGGTCTTCTCTAACTCTTACGTTTAACTCTTTGAATAAGTCTTCAACGCGAGTGCCGAGCGGAACTTTTACAACAACGGGTTTACTCACTTCACCGCCGATAGTAACCCACTTTTCAGTAAGCGGTTCGTCTTTTACAACAACGTTGTAAACGTTGAGCATCGTTTCAACGTTGTAAAAGATAACGCCCGCGCTGATAGGAAGATTACCCGGTTTTACCACCTTGCCGGTCGCTTGATAAATAAGGCTTATTTCATCGCCCATAGGATAAACGTCCGGAAGAACTTTGAGAGTGATTTTATCGGCTAAAACCGTTCCGTCAGATATATTTAATTTTTTGGCGGTATGGTCTTTTACGCAAAGTAGCGCTTTACCTACCGAAAGGTAGTCAAGCACGGCTTTTATGCCTAAAAGAACACCGTCCATCTCTTTTTTCAAGAGAATATAATCAGTATAGAGAAGGGGTTCGCATTCCGCGCCGTTGATAACGAGCACTTCTGCACCGTCGGCAAGTTTTGCAAACGATGGAAAGCCTGCGCCACCAGCACCTACGATACCTGCCTCCTTCATCTTAATTTTCAAGTCCATAATTTTCCTTCAAATAAAGGTTTTTAGTCAACGATACCTACGATAACTGCATCACAGGGCGCGTTTGAATTAGCAAGAGCAAGTCTTGCGGAACTGCCCGTAGTAACGAGAACGGTTTCGCCGATACCTGCGCCAACTGAATCGATTGCGATAAGATACTTATCGGTAATTACGCCGTTTTCAATGATTTGAACTTCCATAAACTTAGCGCCGACAAGTTCTTCTTTTTTTCTTGTGGAAACAACGTTTCCTCTAATAATTCCTTTTAACACTTCTTACTCCTTAACAATTCTAACTTTTGCGCCGTTGCCGATGCAAGTTGCATTAGAATCGTCTGTATCAATGTGCATTTCAAGTCTAAAATCTTTGTGAACGCGGATTTGAACGTCATACCAGCGCGTACTCTTTTGACCGATTACGTCTACTATAACTTTGTCACCGTCCTTAACTTTAAAAAATTCCGCGTCAAATGGTGACATATGGATATGGCGGTTTGCAATAATGCAACCTTCTTTGAGTTGAACAGCGCCTTTCGGTCCGATAATAGTAATTCCTGCCGAGCCTTTAATGTTGCCTGATTCCCTAACGGGCGGGCGATTTTTTAATACGAAAGAGTCGGTTGCCGAAATTTCTACTTGGGATTGACTTCTAAGCGGTCCGAGCACCCTAACCTTTTCAATGGGGCGAAGCGACGGGCCAACGATTGTTAAAGTTTCCTTGCAAGCGTACTGTCCGGGTTGAGATAAATCTTTGAGCGGAGTGAGTTTATAATCCTTACCGAACAACGTCTCAAGGTCTTGCTTATTAAGATGTATGTGTCTATTAGAAACGCCAACGGGTATTTCGCCAAGCTTAATATTGTCTTTATCGCGAACTATTCCGTCTAAAACTCGTTTAACGAGTTCTTCAATTTGAGATTGAGTAACTATCATAAAATTCTCCGTTCGTTTAGTGTTTGCCATCATAACCGAAATATAACTTCGGTTTACTTGGTTTAGAAAAACTCCCGTAGTATCCGCGTTAACGGATACTACGGTTAATTCCTATGCTTAGCCTTACTTAATAGCGGGAAGAAGTTTTTCTACGTCTGCGTGCGGTCTCGGGATAACGTGAGTAGCGATAACTTCGCCGAGAGCAGTTGCAGCTGCAGAGCCTGCTTCAACAGCAGCTTTAACAGCGCCAACGTCACCGCGAACCATAACGCTTACAAGTCCGCTACCGATTTTTTCGCTGCCGATTAAAACAACGTTTGCTGCTTTAACCATAGCATCTGCTGCTTCGATAGCTGCTACAAGACCTCTGGTTTCTACCATTCCTAATGCTTCCATCATAGTTGTAGTTCTCCTTTAAAATATATTTTGATTTTGTTTAGGGCGAAACGCCCGAATAACTGTGTTAATTAGCCCGTCGTTAAAAACTTCATAACGTCGGGGTGCGGGCGTGCAATAACTTCACGCACCTTTACGTTGCCTACCTCCGCCGCTGCCGCCGCGCCTGCTTCAAGCGCTGCGGTTACGGCTGAAACTTCACCTTCGACAACAACGGTTACAAGTCTTCCGCCCAGTCGCTTTTCAACGTGAATAAGTTTTACGTTGGCAGCTTTGACCATGGCGTCAAGTCCTGTAATGGCGGCAACCATAGCCTGAACTTCAAGTAACGCAATTGCTTTCATACTTTCTCCTTAAACTATATCTTACTTAATAGCGGGAAGAAGTTTTTCAACGTCGTTGTGGGGTCTCGGGATTACGTGAGTAGCGATAACTTCGCCGAGAGCAGTTGCAGCTGCAGAGCCTGCTTCAACAGCAGCCTTAACAGCGCCAACGTCACCGCGAACCATAACGCTTACAAGTCCGCTACCGATTTTTTCGCTACCGATTAAAACAACGTTTGCTGCTTTAACCATTGCGTCTGCTGCTTCGATAGCTGCTACAAGACCTCTGGTTTCTACCATTCCTAATGCTTCCTTCATAATATTTCTCCTTTATAAAAATTTTATCTTAATTTATCTTTGCCTAATGCATTGAGTTTTGCGAACCACTCAATATCAGGGCTTTGCCTTGCTATAACCTTATGCGTAACGTAAAGTCCACGCAATTCGGCTTCGTGTTTGCCTGCTTCGATTGCCGATTCAACCGCGCCAACGTCACCTTCAATCTTGATTGCCATAACTAAGGGAACGCGCGCGTCGTCGCCTGCGGCAGGCTTGTTCTTATCAATGGCAACTACTGATACGTCAGCCGCTTTTGCCATCTTGTCGGCCACAACGATTGCCGTTGCAAAACCGAATACTTCAATCATTCCGAGTGCCATACGATTCTCCTATTATTTATTAATCGGGAACGTAGCAAATCTTAATGCCTTTTTGAGCAACGTTAGTTTCCATTGCTTCGTTGAGTTTATCAAGCGGATAAGTGTGAGTAATGAGTTCCTTAATGGGAATATTCATTTCGCGCGCTTGACGTAAGAACGCCATAGTCGTAGGATAATCGTCCGCGCTGTAATCCCAAGAACCAACCAAGGTAATTTCCTTGTTGCACATTGCAAAGTGTGGGTTTACGTTATATTCGCCGTTGTTAACGAAGAAGCCCATTTCGCAAAGACCACCGCCACGGCGGATATACTCGAATATATCCTTAGCAGCCATAGGTGCGCCTGTGCATTGGAAAGCAAAATCTGCGCCAACGCCGTTCGCAACACTCTTTACGAGCTTAACTCTTTCTTCAAGAGTGGGAACGTCTTTAAAGTTGATAACCGTCTTAGCGCCCATTTTCTTAGCCATTTCAAGTCTCATAGGCGTACCGTCAATAGCGATGATGTGGTTAACGCCTGCCGCTCTTAAAACGGCGGTCATAACTAAACCAACGGGGCCTAAACCTTGAATTAAAACCTTAGAGTTGAAGTTGATAAGACCTGTTGAGTTTGCTCTCTTTAATGCGTGAACGCAAACGCAAGCAAGTTCTAAAAGCATTCTTTCTTGAAGGTCAAGGTCGTTAACTACGAAGTACGTAGAACCTTTACCCCTGATTAAAAGGTGAGTAGCGAACCAGCCGGTTAAAGGGTTAGCGTCGCTATGGGGAATAAGACCGAACACGCCTTGCTTGTCACAGAGGTTAGTGTTTGCAGGTTGGTTACGGCAAACGTAACAATCGCCACAACTGATAACGCTGGTTACGATTTTATCGCCTACTTTAATGGGGTTGCCTGCCGTGTCTTTTTTAACGTTTTTACCGAGCGCAATAATCTCGCCTGTACCTTCGTGACCGAGAGTTACGGGGATAATGCCAAACGGGTCTGCTTTCCATTCGTGAACGTCAGTACCGCAAATACCACAGCCTTCGATTTTAACTAAAATATCATCGTCTTGAAGTGCGGGAACGGGATATTCTTTAACTTCGATAGTCTTTTGAGCGGTAAGCATTGCAACCTTTGCAGTCTTAGGAAGTTCTCCTGCGCAGCAAGATGAACCGCAACAAGCGTTACCACCGATTTCACCGAGTATTTTACGAACTATACTTTCTACTTGAGAAGAAGTAATATCCATAGTGTTTTCTCCTTAAATTATTCTAAAGTTATCACTCATAACGCAACGGCGATATCTAGTGAAACTTCTTGCGCTTGTTAAACCTTCGCCCGTAGGACCTGCGATAGTAAAGGTTGCGTGGCCTTCACCACCAAAGCCGATGCCTGCGTATGAAGGTGCGTTTTTAACGAAGATTGTCGTTTCAACCGCCCTTGCAAAACGGGTAAGGTGATCAATGTTTTTAGAGTGCATGTGCGCGGTGTGGCGATTGCCGTGCTCCGCTTTCACAGCAAGGTCGATAGCTTGGTCGATATTGTTTACCCTAACTATCGGAAGTATCGGCATCATAAGTTCTTCTTGAACGAACTCGTGCTCGAAATCCGTTTCACAAATTATGCAACGAACTTCATCGCCAACGTTGATACCGATTTTTGCAAGAAGAACTTTCGCATCTCTACCAACGCAGTCACGACTAATAGTTTTCTTAGTAATGCCTGTTTTGGGATTTTTAACTTCGGTAAGAACTACCTTAGCGAGTGCTTCTGCCTGTTGAGAGTTGATTTTGTACGCGCCGTTTGCAATCATAGCGTCAATGAGTTCGTCTGCTATATTTGCAAAAGCGAAAACTTCTTTTTCTGCGATACAGGGAAGGTTGTTATCAAAGGTGCAACCATCGATAATATCTTTACCCGCCTTTCTAATATCCGCAGTATCGTCAACGATAACGGGGGGATTGCCCGCGCCTGCGCCGATTGCCTTTTTACCACTTGATAACACCGCTCTAACAACGCCCGGGCCACCAGTACAAACCAAAAGCCTGATTGCAGGGTGCTTATACATAATTTGAGCGGTATCGAGCGTGGGTTTTACAACCGATGCAACCAAAACCTTAGGTCCGCCCACGTTGTAGCACGCTCTATTAACAAGGTCTACCGCGTAGTTAGAAGTTGCTATCGCGTTGGGGTGCGGGTTGAAAACAACGCCGTTGCCCGCAGCAATCATACCGATACTGTTGCAGATAACCGTTTCCGAAGGGTTGGTACTTGGCGTGATGCTACCAACAACGCCGAAGGGTGCCATTTCCGTAAGGGTAAGACCGTAGTCACCGGTCTTTACCGAAGAAACAACGTCCGAAGTTCCAGGGGTTTTATCCGCAACGAGAACGTGTTTTGCAGTTTTATGGTCAACTCTACCCATCTTGGTTTCGGCAACGCCGAGTTTTGCCATAATGGGCGCTTCTTCACGGCAAAGTCTTCTAATTTCAGTTATAATTTTTTCACGCTCTTCTAAAGTCATCGCGCGAACCGCTTTGTAACCTGCGGTTGCCGCATCGATAGCATCGTTCATATCGGCGTAAACACCGATAAGCGCGCGTCCGTTATACTGGGTTGAGTCCCAACCGTTTGCGTTTGCAACGGTTGAACCGCCTACCCCCAAGTTTTTAATAACTGCGCTAACGACTTGCTCGATTTGAGCGTCTGTCCAGTTAATTGCCATGTCGTTTCTCCTTATAATAATATGGATAATTATTTATTAAGAGCGTCAAGAACTTTTTTAGTAATAGCGTCAACGAGTTCGTCTTTGCTAACGTTTACGGCAGTAGTAGTTTGGTCGCCGTAGTCGATACCGGGGTGACGGCCGGGAAGATTCATCTTCTTTCTAAGTTCCATAAGTTTTTTAAGTTGAGGACCGGGGATTTCGTGAACCGCACCAAGTTCCATAGCGTGCTTGCAAATTACCGCGTTGAATTCAACTTCTTCCATAACGAAGAACGCTTTGGTAAGGTCGCAACCAACGGTTAACGCGCCGTGGTTTCTAAGTAAGAACGCATCGTGGTTTTGAATGAACGGGTCAAGTGAATCGGGAATTTCCATAGTAGAAGGCGTACCGTAATCACAAGTAGGAACGTCACCGATAGTTAAAACTGATTCGGGAAGAATGTATTGGTCAAGGTCGATATCAGCAACGGTGAAAGCGGTAGATACAGGGGGGTGTGCATGAACTACTGCAGTAACGTCAGGACGTTCACGATAAACTCTCAGGTGCATCTTGATTTCAGAAGAAGGAGTGAGTTTACCTTCAAGCTTGTTACCGTTTTTGTCAACCTTGATAATCATATCAGGGGTAAGAGAACCCTTAGATACGCCGGTGGGAGTGCAAAGGTATTCGTTTTCGTTAAGTTTAACGGAAATGTTACCATCGTTAGCGGCAACGAAACCTTTTAACCATAACTTATGGCCAACTTCACAAATTTCTTTTCTAATTTCAAATGGTGATTTCATAATTTTCTTTTCCTTTATATTATTTTATATATTTATTTTTATTTTGATAAATTTAAGGTGTCGAGCGCAATCATATATTCTTCGTTGGTGGGGATAACGTAAACTTTAACTTTACTATCCTTAGTGGTTATCTCACCGTTTACGCCGGACGGAATGGTATCGTTTGCGTTTTTATCAAAATCAACGCCTAAGAAAGTTAAGTCGCTTGCAACTTCTTCACGAAGCGCTCTATCGTTCTCGCCGATACCTGCGGTAAATACGATTGCGTCAACGCCGTTCATTTCAGCAACGTAAGAACCGATAATCTTTCTAATGTTGTGCCTTAAAATTTGAAGGGCAAGTTTTGCTCTGTAATTGCCTTGCTTTGCAGCCGCCCTAATATCACGGCAGTCACTCGACACGCCTGATACACCGAGTAAACCACCCTTTTGAGTGATAAGTTTATCCGCTTCCGCACCGCTAATGCCTTTAACCTTTTCAATGTAAGGAACGATAGTCGGGTCGATTGCACCGCTTCTCGTACCCATAGGCACGCCGTCTTGCGGGGTGAAGCCCATAGAAGTGTCAACCGCCTTGCCGTTCATCGTTGCGGTGATTGAAGAACCGTTACCTAAGTGGCAAGTAATGATTTTTGAATTCTTGTTGCCGAGCATATCCATAGCAACGCCTGCAACGTATCTGTGAGAAGTTCCGTGGAAACCGTATCTTCTAATTTTGAATTCTTCATAGAGTTCATAAGGAATTGCATAAACGTAAGCGTGGGGTTCCATAGTCGAATAATACGAAGTGTCGAATACGCCAACGTGGTTGATATTCGGCATAACTTCCTTGCAAGCCTTGAAACCGCTGATAGCCGGCGGACCGTGTAAAGGATTGATACCGATTATACTTTCAAGGTACTTAATTTCTTCATCGCCCAAAATAGTCGACTTTTTAATTTCGCCACCGTGAGCAAATCTGTGACCTACTGCAACGATTTCATCAATCGATGCGATAACGCCCTTTTCACTATCGGTTAAAAGCGCAAGTACGAGTTTGATTGCCGCTCTGTGGTCAGGGAAATCTGCGTTTACTTTATAGTCTTCTTTGCCGGGGCATTTGTGAGTGATAACGCCGTCAATTCCAATGCGCTCGCAGTTACCTTTTGCTAAAACGGTGTTGGTAGCCATATCGAAAAGTTGATATTTAAGCGAAGAACTACCTGCGTTTACAACAAGAATTTTCATTTTGTCATTTCTCCTTATTTTATTGATTTGCGATTTTTGTTCAAATGAACAGTATATATAAACTTCTTCTTGCCGTAATGATAACATATATTTTCGTTTTTGTCCATATATGTTCATTATGTTGACAAAAAAACTTTTTAGTGTTACAATATGAACATAAACGAACACAAATGAACATTTTTGGGTGTTTTTTTATGAAATTTTGGTAAAAGGGGGTAGTGAGATGGCGCTTAATGAGAGACAAGACGGAATTTTAGGCATAATTA
>JAGCLN010000094.1 GCA_017646945.1 Clostridia bacterium
GTTATACGATGCCATTTTCGATAGCGCGATAAAATCATTATCGGTAACTTTTGCCATTACCCTATAAAGTCTATCATAAGTTGCCGTGCTACCAGCAAAAGATTGCCCGTCCGCCATAAAAGCGACGTCGTTTTTAATAACGATAGGCATAGCATCTTCTTTCGGACCTATAAACGACTTCGTACCTTCAGCCATTCCGCAACCACGGGTAGCGTCGGTAACGAGCGAAATTTTATCCACTCCTTTGAGTTTATAAATAAGTTTTAATAAACTTTCGGGTAAGTGTCTGCCATCGGCAATAATTTCCACGTTCATATCGTCAAGGTAATATCCTGCGTCAACAGCGCCCGCAACGCGGTATGCGTTAACCCTGGTTACACCTTTCATGCCCGAATAGAAGTGTGTGAGTAGATTATATCCGTTATCAAACGCCTGAACGATAGTGTCAAAATCAGCGTCAGTATGCCCTGCCGATGCAACGATGCCGAGTTCAACCGCCTTTCTGCCGAATTCCATTCCGCCATCAAGTTCGGGCGCTGCCGAAACTCTAAGCACGAACGGATAGTCTTTCTTTATGCGTTCAAGTTCTTTAGCATCGGGGTTTTTCATATTAGAAACGTCCTGCGCGCCACATTGAGCGGGCGAAAACCACGGACCTTCCATATGCATACCGATAAGATTGCCGTTAGGATATTTCTCTTTATACGCCTTGAACGTTTCAAGACATTTTTCAGTTAAATTTTCACGCGCGGTCAATGTCGTAGCAAGCATAGTAGTTGTGCCGTGCATAAGGTGGAACTCGCCGAGCGCATTCATCTCGTCTACCGAACAGTCAATAAAGTCAAGTCCGTTTCCGCCGTGACAATGCATATCGATAAAGCCCGGAATAAGATATTTACCCGTTCCATCAATAGCGCTATCATCTTTAACGGGCGCGCTTAAAACTTTTTCTATAACGCCGTCAGAAATTATAACTGCTCCGTTTTTAATGATTTTATCAAGTGTTACGATATTTATATTATTTATAATAGTTTTCATTTTATTTCATTGATTCCAAAAATTCAGTAAGTTCAATTCTTCTGCCTGTCTTAATACTTTCGTTTGCCGCAATACCGATCATTGCCGACTTAATGCCGTCGTAACTTGAAGAGCATTGTCCCAAGGGATCAGGTTTATTCGCAAAGAACATATCGAGCATTCTGTCATCCCCACCGCTATGCATACCGCCAGCCTTAGGATATTGAATGGTATGAATACTCTTATCATCAAGGTATACGACGATATCTTCGTAGGGATTTTTACTATTAAAGTCGAAGTGGCTTGCCATTTCCATTCTGCCCTTAGTTCCCGTAATGTTGATTCTGAAACCTTCGGTCGGGCTGAACATATGCAAGGTGTAAGTCATAATCGCGCCCTTTTTATACTTAACCGAAACACTCATATTATCGTAAATATCGGTGTCGGGCTTAAATACGCAATGGTCGCGTTGATATCCGTCAACTTTTTCAGGATTGAAATAGAGAAGTTGAATATCTTCTTTATCATCTTCAAGCCAGTCAAAACTCGTGCACGTTTCTTTGTATTGACATTGTAAGCAACGTTCGCCGTGCGGACGGTCGTCGTTACCATAGTAAACTCTATTGCCTTGCGCAATAACCGATTCGGGATCGTCTTTCAATAACCAGTTAACAACGTCGAAATGGTGGGTAGACTTATGAACGAGCATACCACCGCTCATTTCCATAAATCTATGCCAACGCTTAAAGTAATCGCCACCGTGAGTATAAGGAAGATGATAGTCGTAGTTGATCGATAAAGGTGTGCCGATAATTCCCGATTCCACAACTTCTTTGAGTTGAACGAAGAAAGGAATAAAACGGCAGTTAAAGGTAATAGTAACTTTTTTACCGCTCTTCTTTTCCGCTTCACGAATAGCCGCGCAGTTTTCACGCGTAGTGGTTAGGGGTTTTTCGGTATAAACGTCAACGCCTGCGTTGAGCGCTTTGATAATCTATTTGGGGTGATATGCGTCAGGCGTAGTAACGAGCGCTGCGTCGGGTTTCAACTCTTCAAGCATCTTATCAAAGTCTTCGTAATATTTCATGTCTTTATTGATGGTATCAATATAAATTTGCGCACGCATATAATTAGGATCACATACGCCGACAATTTCACACCTGTCTGAAAATCTATCTCTGATAGTTTTTGCAAACATATGATAACATCTAAAACCTGCACCTACGATAACAAACCTTTTTTTCATTTTTTATACCTCGTCAAATTTTTTTAGGTTGCCACCATTATACAACTTTTTTTTAACGATTTTTATATACAATCATACACAAAACGTTAAAAATTACATAAATCGTAAATTCTTTTTTTTGACATATCAAAGGTAATTTAAAGTATTTGCCCGTTTAATTATCTGCCGAACTTTTTAAGTAACA
>JAGCLN010000095.1 GCA_017646945.1 Clostridia bacterium
AACGCCGCGTCACTTTGCTCGGGGGTAGTGTATTGAACCATTTCAACTTTGTTGAATTGATGGCCTCTTATCATACCGCGTTCTTCTGCGCGAGCAGAACCTGCTTCTTTACGATAGCAAGGCGTGTAAGCAAAGAGTTTGAACGGGAGTTTGTCTTCTTCAACGATTTCGTTTGAGTAAAGGTTAACGAGCGCCGTTTCAGCGGTGGGAAGCATAAATCTATTCTTCTTTCTATCTTCGTCAACGTCAAGCCAGTAAACTTCATCTGCAAACTTGGGGAATTGACCTGCGCCGAAACCGCAGTTATAACCTAATTGATGCGGGGGAAGAATAAATTCGTAGCCGTCTTTTAGGTGTTCGCTAATAAAGAAGTTAAGAAGCGCCCATTCAAGCCTAGCGCCGTCACCGCGGTAAGCCCAGAAACCGTTACCTGCAAGTTTAACGCCCCTTTCATAATCGATAAGGCCGTTCTTTACGCAAAGGTCAACGTGGTTTTGAACGGGGAAGTTGAATTCGGGAAGTTTGCCGTAAACCTTAACAACCTCGTTTGCTTCTTTTTCGCCTGCAACCAAGTCGTCGTCCGGCATGTTGGGAAGGCAAGCCACGAAATTGAAAATCTTTTCGGTAAGTTCGTTAATTTTAGCGTCACCGTCGGTAATCTTATCGCCGATATCTCTCATTTCCTTAAAGATATGCTCAACGGGTAAGCCTTGTTTTTTAAGTTTGGGAATTTCTGCGGAAACTTTGTTTCTTTGCGCTTTCAAACTTTCAATCTCTTGAATCAACGCGCGTTTTTCTTTATCTAAAGAAATAACTTCCGCAAAGTCAACGTCATAGCCCTTTTTCTTAAGCGAAGCCTTAACGACTTCGGGTTTGTCAATAATAAGTTTAATATCTATCATAAACTTCTCCTAAAAGTTCAAAGTTTTTATTTAGTATATAACACCTTAAAAATTTTTGCAAGCGTAAAAGCGGTTAAAAAATTAAATGCGCTAAAATTATTGCGTTTTTTTACCCGATATGCTAAAATATAGGTACGAATAAGCAATAACTTTCAAACCGTTGCAAAAAAGAGTAGTTAACCGTTAGGCTAAAGAGAGTGGGGTTAGGTGAAAGCCCACGCCAAAGCGTTAGCGAAAGTGCGTTTTGCTGTTAAGGGGGGCTAATCACCCACGGGTAGCGCCGTTAAAAGCGTCAAAGAGCATTACTAAATGCTGAATTAAGGTGGAACCACGTTAAATCGTCCTTGAGTTTTTACTCAAGGTTTTTTTATTTATTATAGGTAATATTATGGGCAAAAAACTTAAACTTGATATTGATGCCGCAATGCGTAACGACCCTGCTGCGAGAACCAGATTTGAAGTTCGCTATACCTATTCAGGTATAAAGGCGCTAATAATGTATCGCCGAGCAAACTTTTTTTATCGCCACGGCTTTAAACTTTTGGCAAGGTTTATTTCGCAAAGGGCAAAGAAGAAAACGGGTATAGAAATTCACCCTGCGGCAACCATAGCCCCGGGCGTGTTTATTGACCACGGCGCAGGCGTTGTTATAGGCGAAACGGCGGTGGTGGAAGAAGGCGTTGTTATTTACCAAGGCGTAACGCTTGGCGGTACGGGTAAGGATAAAGGCAAAAAGCGTCACCCAACCATTAAAAAAGGTTGCGTAATAAGCGCGGGCGCAAAGGTACTTGGCGGAATAACCGTTAACGAATTTTGTAAAATCGGGGCAAGTAGCGTCGTACTTCAAGACGTTCCTGCATATTCTACCGTAGTGGGTATACCCGGCAAGGTAGTAAAAACCAACGGCAAAAAGGTAACTCAAGACTTAGAGCAAGAAAAAGCCGACCCCGTTTTAGAAGAAATCAACCTTTTAAAAGCAAAAATTCAAGAACTTGAAAAGAAAATAGGTGGTAACTAATATGAAACTTTACAACACTTTATCCAGAAAGAAAGAAGATTTTAAACCTATGGACGGAACTGATACCGTTAGAATGTATTCTTGCGGTCCTACCGTATATAATTACGCACACATAGGCAACTTGCGTACCTACGTGTTTATGGATTTACTTCGTAGAGTTCTTCGTTACGAAGGCTTTAACGTTAAAGGCGTTATGAATATAACGGACGTTGGGCATTTGACTGACGATGGCGACAACGGGGAAGACAAGATGGCTAAAACTGCTCGCGAGCAGAAAAAAGACCCTTGGCAAATCGCTAAGTATTACACCGAAATTTTTATGAAAGATTTTGGTAGACTCAACATCGGCGTTCCCGAAATCGTATGTAAAGCGACCGACTATATCGGCGAAATGATAGAATACGTTGAAGGCTTAGTAGAAAACGGCTACGGTTACGAAACTGATGACGGTATCTATTACGATATTTCCAAATTCAAAGACTACGGTCAGCTTTCAGGCAACACGCTTGACGACCTTAAAGCAGGCGCGCGCATCGAAGTAAACGACGGTAAGCGCAACCCTTACGACTTCGCCATTTGGAAAAAAGCGCCCAAGGAACACATTATGCAATGGCCTAGCCCGTGGGGTCAAGGCTATCCCGGTTGGCATATCGAATGTTCGGCAATGTCGAGAATCCACTTAGGCGACGTGTTCGATATTCACACCGGCGGTGTAGACCATATCCCCATTCACCACGAAAACGAAATCGCTCAAAGCGAAGGTTTAACGGGTAAAAACCCCGCTAAGTTCTGGGTTCACGGTGACTTTATGCTTGTTGACGGCGGAAAAATGAGTAAATCGCTCGGCAACACCTACACAATCGACCAGCTTATCGAAAAGGGCTATTCGCCCATGGTGTTTAGGTTCTTCTGCTTAAACGCGCACTACCGCAAAAAACTCAACTTTACCTTTGACGGTATGGACGGGGCTAAGGTTTCCTATGAACGCCTTTGCGCATCTCTTTTAAAGCACAAAAATTCCCCCATAGCTACCGATGCGAGCGTGCTTGAAAAATACAAGAAAGAGTTTATCGAAGATATCGGTGACGACCTTAACGTTCCGTCTGCGCTCGGCGTACTCTTCACAATGCTCAAAGAACCCGCATCGAAAGATATCTACGAATTAGCGCTTGATTTTGACAAGGTGTTCGGTTTAAGCCTTGACGCTATCGAAGATAAAAAGTCAAGCGATATCCCCGAAGAAATTATCGCAAAAGCCGAACAAATGCAATCGGCAAGAGCGGAAAAGAACTGGGCTGTGGCAGACGCTTTAAGAGCGGAACTTGGCGAACTCGGATACTTAGTAAAAAACACCAAAGACGGTTACGAGATTTCTAAAAAATAAAAACCTACGAAAACGCGCTTCGATTGAAACGCGTTTTCTTATTTTAAACCCCAAACCTTTCCGCCAAGCGTTCGCGCGTGCGTGCGAGAAAAAAATATTAAAAATATTTTATAAAAAGATTGAAAAACGCTATGCGATATTAAAAAATTATGTTATAATAGCGGTGTACGTAGCGGAAAAGGGCAAAAATATGCCTAAAAATCCGCTTTTGATTTTGAAAAACATTGTTAAAAAATTAACAAATAAAATGGAGAGTATTATGAAAAGAAAAATTACAATTATCGGTGCAGGCGCAGTAGGTTCAACTATCGGCTATCTTTTGGTAGCGCAAGGAACCGCTTCTGAAGTAGTGTTTATTGACGTTAACAATGAAAAGGCGCTTGGTGAAGCAATGGATATTTATCAAGGAACTCCGTTCTTAAACCCTGCAATCGTTAGGGCAGGTAGTTATGAAGACGCTAAGGGTTCTGATATCGTTATCATTACTTCGGGCGTTGCAAGAAAGCCTGGTCAAACGAGAATTGACCTTGCTCAAATCAACGTTAATATCATTAAAAGTATTGCTCCGCAAATTACCGCAGTTTGCCCCGATTCTTTATACGTAATCGTAGCAAACCCTGTTGACGTGTTGACTTACGCTTTCCACAAAGCAACGAATATTCCCGCAAACAGAATTATCGGTTCGGGTACTAGCCTTGATACTGCAAGGCTTAGAACAAGGCTTTCTGAAATCTACAAGGTTTCCCCCATGCAAGTTGATGCAAACGTTTTAGGTGAACACGGTGATACGTCTTTCGTTCCTTGGTCTGAAGTAAAAATCGCCGGCGTTAATATTGACGAGTATGACAAGGTTATCACTAACCCCGAAATGCAAGTTGAAGCTTACGATAAAGAAGAAGTTGCAGAATATATTAGAAAGAGTGGTGGTATCATCATTTCAAGAAAGGGCGCAACTTACAACGGCGTTGCCGCAGCGGTTGCTTACATTTGCAAGTGCTTATACTCAGGCGTTGATACCGTCGTATGCGTATCCGTTTTATTAAAGGGCGAATATGGTATTGAAGACGTATGTATTTCAATCCCCTGCGTTTTAGGTACTGAAGGTATTAAAACCACCCTTACCCCCACCTTAACCGATGAAGAAGTTGAAAAGTTAGTAGCATCTGCAGATGCTATGAAGTCGGTTATCACCAAAGTCAACCTTTAATCCGTTATTTTGGGCATTATACATTGTTCTGCTCCGCTTTGCTCACTCGTGTACAAAAGTACATCTCCTATCGCAAATGCTCGCACGCCTCGTCTAATACCCAAACTAACGTCTTAATTTTCATCCGTTATTTGCGTCGTCTTAAAACGAGTTTTAAAGTTATATAATAAACAAACATCTAAAACGCAATACATAGTATTGCATCTCACGCGGCTAAAAGTCGCATATCACGTTTGCAACGGCAAACATCTCACGCAAGGCAAAGCCTTGCATATCACGCAAATCTTTGATTTGCTTATAAGGAGTTTTTATGGAATACCGCATTGAAAAAGACACGATGGGCGAAATGCAAGTGCCTGCAGATAGGTACTGGGCTGCTCAAACTCAAAGAAGTTATCAAAATTTCCGCATTGGCGGAGAAGTAATGCCTCGTGAAATTACTCACGCATTCGGCATACTTAAAAAGGCTGCCGCTTACGCTAATAACCGCCTTGGTAAAATTGACGAAGAAAAGTTAAACGCAATTTCCAAAGCGTGTGATGAAGTTATTTCAGGTAGTTTAAACGACCACTTCCCACTCGTTGTATGGCAAACGGGTTCAGGCACTCAATCAAATATGAATGCGAACGAAGTTATCGCTAACCGCGGTAATGAAATTGCGGGTAAAAAACTTCTTCACCCGAACGATGATATCAACAAGAGTCAATCGAGTAACGATACCTTCCCAACTGCTATGCATATTGCGGCGGTTATCGCAATCGAAGATAAACTCTTTCCTGAAATCGATGCGCTTATCGACGTGTTTAAGCGTTTAGAAAAAGAAAACGAAGGAATCGTTAAGAGTGGTAGAACTCACCTTCAAGACGCTGTTCCCGTAAGTTTTTCTCAAGAAATTAGCGGTTGGAGAAATATGCTTGAAAAGGGCAAAGCGATGCTCACTCTCGCTCTTCCCGGTCTTAAAGAACTTGCGCTTGGCGGTACCGCGGTAGGTACTGGTCTTAACGCGCCCAAGGGTTTTGATACCGCCGTTGCAGAAGAAGTTTCTCGCCTTACCGGTAAAACTTTCGTAACAGCGGAAAACAAATTCCACGCTTTAACCGCAAAAGACGAAATCGTGTTTGCTCACGGCGCGCTCAAAGCGCTTGCCGCTGACCTTATGAAGATTGCAAACGACGTAAGATGGTTATCTTCCGGTCCCCGTTGCGGTCTTGGTGAAATCTTTATTCCCGAAAACGAACCCGGCTCGTCAATCATGCCCGGTAAAGTTAACCCAACTCAATGCGAATCTCTCACAATGGTAGCAGTTCAAGTAATGGGTAACGACGCGGCTGTTGGTTTTGCCGCATCGCAAGGTAACTTTGAACTTAACGTATTTATGCCCGTTATTATCTACAACTTCTTGCAATCGGCAAGGCTTTTAGCAGACGGTATTCGTTCGTTCAACTTAAACTGCGCGTCGGGTATTAAAGCGAACAAAGAAAAAATGAAGTTCAACCTTTACAATTCGCTTATGCTCGTAACCGCACTCAACCCCTATATCGTTTATGAAAACGCTGCAAAGACGGCAAAACTTGCTCACAAGGAAAACATCAGCTTAAAAGAAGCGTGCGTATCGCTCGGTTTCTTATCCGCTGAAGAATTTGATAAAGTGTTCAAGCCTGAACAAATGGTGTAATTATGAAATTTACTTATTATCCGGGTTGTACCCTTAGAACTAAAGCAAAACAATTAGACTTATACGGAAGAAAGTGCCTTGAAAAATTAGGCGTTGACTTCGAAGAGATTAAAGAATGGCAATGTTGCGGTGCGGTTTACCCCGTTTCCAAAGATGAAGTTGCCACTAAACTCTCGGCAGTTAGAACTCTTGCAAGCGCAAAGGCGGAAGGCGGTAAACTTTTAACTTTATGTTCCGCTTGCCACCACGTTTTAAAAAGAGTTAATAACGATATGAAAAACGACGCGAACGTTCGTTTAAAAGCCAACAACTACTTGGCGTTAGACGAAGAATACGCTGGGGAAACGGACGTTATTCACTATCTTGAACTTTTAAGGGATTACGTTGGCTTTGATAAAATTAAAGAAGCGGTAGTAAACCCCTTGAAAGGTCAAAAGATTGGCGCGTACTACGGTTGTTTACTTCTTCGCCCGAGTGAAACTTTGGCGTTTGACAATCCTGAAAACCCCAAAATCATTGAAGATTTCATTACGGCAATCGGCGCAACGCCCGTAAATTACGCGTTTAGAAACGAGTGTTGCGGTGCGTACGTTTCAACAACTCAAAAAGACTTAGCGGTTAAAAAGAGCACGAAGGTAACCGATTCTGCAAAGAATGCAGGCGCGGAAAAAATCGTTACGGCTTGCCCGCTTTGTATGTATAATCTTACCGAAAACGGTAATGGCGAAGTTCCCGTATATTACTTTACCGAACTTCTTGCCGAAGCGCTCGGAGTAAAGGAGTAAGATATGGATAGAAAAGAACAAGCAAATCTTATTAAAGAAAGAAGTGGAACTGACGTTAGAAAGTGTATGAAGTGTGGCAAGTGTTCAGGCAGATGCCCCGCTTACGCTGAAATGGATATCAAACCGCATCAGTTCGTATCATATATAGAAAAAGGCGAAGTTGAAAAACTTCTTGAAAGCAAATCTTTATACACTTGCTTAAGCTGTTTTGCGTGTGTGGAAAGATGCCCCCGTGGCGTTGCTCCTGCTAACGTAATTGAAGCGGTTAGACAAGAAGTTGTAAGAATGCAAGGCGGTAACAAGGTGGCGGCTGAATCTATTCCCGAAACTATTACCGAAGCAATTCCGCAACAACTTCTCGTAAGTATGTTTAGAAAATTCAACAAGTAATTTAGGAGAATGTAATGCAAAAGATTGGTGTATTTGTGTGTTGGTGTGGTAGTAATATCGCAGCGACCGTAGACGTAAAAAAGGTTGCGGAAGTATTAAAAGCAGAACCTGGCGTAGTTATTTCCGAAAACTATCAATACATGTGTTCTGAAAACGGACAAGCGCTTATCCGCAACGCGATTAAGGAACACGGCTTAACCGGTATCGTAGTATGTTCTTGTTCTCCAAGAATGCACGAAGCGACTTTCCGTAAGACTGCCGAAAGCGCAGGTCTTAATCCTTACATGGTTGAAATCGCAAACATTCGTGAACAATGTTCTTGGATACATAAAGATATTGAAGAGGCTACTGAAAAGGCTATTATCCTTGGCAGAAGCGCGATTGCAAAACTCAAACTTAACGCTCCGCTCACTTCCGGTGAAAGCGCGGTAGTAAAAAGAGCGCTCGTTATCGGCGGTGGTATAGCAGGTATTCAATCTGCTCTTGATATTGCCGAAGCAGGTTATGAAGTTGATATCGTAGAATCTTCTCCGACTATCGGCGGTAACATGGCTAAGCTTGACAAAACGTTCCCCACTCTCGACTGTGCTGCGTGTATTTTAACTCCCAAAATGGTAGACTGCGCGCAAAACGAAAATATCGACATAATGACTTTTAGCGAAATTGAATCGGTTAAAGGTTTCGTTGGTAACTTCAAAGTTCAAATTAGAAGAAAGGCTCGTTTCGTTGATGAAAAGAAGTGTACTGGTTGTGGCGTATGTATGCAAAAGTGCCCGTCAAAGAAAGGCAAGAACGATTTCAATATGGGTCTTAACAATCGCCCGGCAATCTATATTCCCTTTGCTCAAGCGATTCCCAACGTTGCAATCATTGACCCTGAACAATGCTTAAAACTTAAAAACGGCAAATGCGGTCTTTGCGCTATGCAATGCCAAGTAAACGCGATTGACTATACTCAAAAAGATGAAATTATTGAAAGAGAATACGGTGCAATCGTAGTTGCAACAGGTTACAAGCCCATCTCTTTAGAAAACTTTAACGAATACGGTTACGATTCTTATAAAGACGTTGTTACTTCGTTAGAACTTGAAAGACTTATGAACGCAGCAGGTCCTACCGACGGCCACTTAGTTCGCCCGTCCGACCATAAAGAACCCAAAGTTATCACCTTTATTCAATGCGTTGGTTCAAGAGATACTTCGGGTTGCGGTAAGCCGTATTGTAGTAAGATTTGCTGTATGTATACTGCAAAACACGCAATGCTTATTCGTGAAAAATATCCTAACACCGAAGTTCACGTATTCTACATAGACGTAAGAACCCCCGGCAAGAACTACGATGAATTCTTCCGTAGAGCAGTTGAGCAATACGGCGTTGATTACATCAAGGGTATGGTTGGTAAGGTTTACGAAGAAAACGGCAAACTTATGGTTCAAGGTTCCGACCTTATCAATAATGAACAAGTAGTAATTCCTTCAGACCTTGTAGTTCTTGCAGCGGCAATCGAACCCAACCCGTCGGTTAGAAAGATTGCTACTATGGTAACGGCAAGTATTGATACGAACAACTTCCTTACCGAAGCGCACGCTAAGCTTCGTCCCGTAGAAAGCGCCACGGCAGGCATATTCGTATCGGGCGT
>JAGCLN010000096.1 GCA_017646945.1 Clostridia bacterium
ACGAAACGCCCGTTAATACCTTTATCGTTGCAAGGGTAAAAATTCTTGAAACGTTACAGTTCAAGTATGAAAATTTAGTTATAAACGATAGGGCGGTAGAACTTTGCTACGCGCTATCCGAGTTCAAAACGGGCGGAGAAATTAAGGAAAAATCTTACGAAATTATAGGTGATAAAATCGTAGTTACCTTAGTGGTAAGGCGCGTTTTATACGGAGGGAACAGTTGAAAGAATATACGGTTGAAATTAAATCGGGCAACAAACTTGCCGAGTTCTTAGGCGTTTTTGATGAAAACTTAAACGTTTTAAGCAAGGAACTTTCAGTCGTTGCGTACGTTGACGACGGGTTTATTAAAGTTTCCGGCGAAAAGGAAAAGGTTGAGTTTGCAAAAACGGTTATCGAAAAACTCTTAGACGTTGTAAGCGTTAGCGAACCGCTTGATAAATCGAGAATTTTATACTGCATAGACATGGCGCGTGAAGGTAATCTTGACGGGGTTGAGAAGATTTTTAGCGGTGTTATAGCCGTAACGTCAAGGGGCAAGCAAATAAAGCCCAAAACGGTAGGTCAAAAAAAGTACGTTGACGCTATCAATAAAAATACCATAGTCTTCGGCGTTGGCCCTGCGGGTACGGGTAAAACTTACCTTGCCGTGTGCATGGCGGCGGTTGCTTACAAGCAAAAACTCACCGAGAAAATTATTCTCACTCGCCCTGCGGTTGAAGCGGGTGAAAAACTCGGCTTTTTACCCGGCGACTTGCAAAATAAGGTAGACCCCTATCTAAGACCGCTCTACGATGCGCTCGGTGAAATGTTTGGGTATGAAACTTACCAAAAACTCATTGAGAAGGGCGTTATTGAAATCGCGCCGTTAGCGTATATGCGCGGTAGAACGCTTTCAAACAGTTACGTTATCTTAGACGAAGCGCAAAACACCACCAAGGAACAAATGAAGATGTTCTTAACAAGGCTTGGCGAAAACAGTAAAATGCTAATCACGGGTGACGTTACTCAAATAGACCTTCCGCAAGGCAAGGAAAGCGGGCTTATTCACGCAACAAAAATCTTAAAAAATATAGACGGGATTGAAACCGTTCTACTCACTCATAAAGACGTGGTTCGTAACCCCTTAGTTTCCGAAATAGTTAAGGCTTACGTAAAACACGAAGAAAAATCTCAAAAGGATATTAAAAATGACAGCGACAAATAACGATTTAAACTTAAAAGAAAAGGGTTATTTCAAGCCTGCGTTGGCGTTCTTTTTCAACACGATAGTAGTAATTATAGTTATGCTTTCTTTTTTAACGGCGAAATGCGGTGGCGTTAAAGAAACTTTCAACTACGCCATCTCGAACACAAAATTAACGGTATTCGTTTTATTTTCCGTTATTTTATTATCGGTTGTAGCCTACCTTTACTTTTTAAACCAAAACAAGCAAATCTTTTTTAGACCTAAAAAGATAACCATGATATACACGGCGGTTATCCTTTCAATGATAGCGTGCTACTTATTCGGTATGATAAGCGTGTACTTGCGCCCCGTATCGCTTTGCGCGTTGTTTATTCTTATTTTAGTGGACAAGCGCACGGCGGTGTTTATGAACTGCGTGTTCGCGCTTTTAATGATGCTTACCGACCTTTTGTGCGTTTCCTTTGCAGGTAGCGGTAACTACGTTTTAGTATCGCTCGTTATTTGCTTTGCAACGGGAATGTTCTCAGTCTTTTTAGTAGACGGCGAAGGTTCGCGCGGTAAAGTTTTGGTAATGGGTTTTATAATTTCACTTCCCGTAATCATATCTTCGGCGGTAATGGAATTTACGCTGAGCTTAAACACGATGTTATTCCCCGTGCTTTTCGCGCTCGGTAGCGGATTAGTTTCTACCGCGCTTATGACGGTTGTTTTACCTGCGTTTGAAGTGGCTTTCGGCGCGCTCACAAATTTCAGGCTCACCGAACTTACCGACCATAAGGCTAAACTCATTAAAGAACTTTCACTTTCCGCGCCCGGAACGTTTAGCCACACCATTATCGTTGCTATGCTTGCCGAAGCGTGCGGAAACGCGATAGGCGAAAACCCCTTGCTCATTCGCGCTTGCGCTTACTATCACGATATGGGCAAGCTTAAAAACCCCGAAATGTTCACGGAAAACCAAACGGGCAAAAACCCCCACGATGCGCTTTCGCCAGAACTATCAACCGATATTATTCGTTCGCACGCTAAAGACGGCGCTGAACTCATTAGAAAACGCAGGCTTCCCGAAGCGTTTGCCGAAGCGGCGGAACAACACCACGGAACATTACCTATAAGGTATTTCTATATGAAAGCGAGCAAGTTTACCGATGGTAAACTCGCACTTGATAATTTTAGTTATTACGGACCTAAGCCCCAAAACAAGATTAACGCAATCATAATGATTTGCGATGCTTGTGAAGCAAAGGTAAGGTCGGTTAGCAACCGCACTCACGAAAACGTTGATAAAGCCGTTAAGGAAATTATCGAAGAGAGAATGGATATGGACCAATTCAACGAGTGCGATATCACCTTCCAAGAACTCGGCGTTATAAGAAACACTATAACCAACACTTTATCCGGCGTATATCACGATAGAGTTAAATACCCTAAACTTAAATCGGGGGGAAGAAGATAAGTGGCAACAATCACTATATCAAAAAACAAAAAACTTCCTTTCAACGCAAGCGCGGTAGCCGATGCCGTTTATACCGTTTTAAACCAAACGGGTAAACTTTCAGTCGAAATAAATATCGTTAGTGAAGATTATATCAAAAACCTAAACCTTTCAACCCGAAATATAGATAAGGTAACGGACGTTTTGTCCTATCCTTCTCTTGACGGCGTTAGGTATAAAGATATAACCTTAAAAGACTTCCCTTTGGACGTTGACGGTAGCGGAAAGAGAGTGTTTTTAGGCAGTATTATAATCTGCGAAAAGCGAGCGATTTCTCAAGCGGAAGAGTTCGGTCATAGCGTAGATAGGGAACTATGTTACCTTTGCGCGCACGGATTTTTGCACCTTTTCGGTTACGACCATTTAACTGAGAAAGACGATAAAGAAATGAGAGCCTTAGCCGATAAGGTTATGGAAATTTTGAAAATTACAAGGTAAATTATGAAAAGTGGAACGGTAGCGGTAGTCGGCAGGGCAAACGCCGGCAAATCAACGCTTATAAACGTAATAGTAGGGGAAAAGGTTGCAATCGTTTCCCCCAAACCCCAAACTACGAGGGATAGGATACTCGGTATTCTTACGACCGATAACTATCAAATCGTGTTTGAAGATACGCCCGGTTTTTACAGGTCGAAGACCGAACTTAACAAAAAGATGCAAAAGACCGCACGCAAAACGGCAAAAGACGTTGACGTGGTTTTATTCGTGCTTGACGGTCACGAAGGTGTAAAGGATGAAGACTTGCAACTTTTATCTTCCGTTGTGTCAGACGTGCCCGTTATCGTAGCGATGAGCAAAACGGATATTATGCCCAAGGAAAATATCCCTGAAAACTTAGTTAAAATCGCAAGTGTTGAAGGCGTGGCGGAAATCGTTCCCGTTTCGGCGAGAAAGAACAGGAATATTCGCGAACTTATTGACGCGGTTCTTTCCTATCTTCCCACCCAAAACAAAATCTTTGAAGAAGATATAATATCGGATAAATCGTCAAAGTTCATGGTGGCGGAAATTTTAAGGGAAAAGATACTTTTAAAAGTGGATAAAGAAATACCGCACGGCGTTGCAGTTTTAGTTAATCTTTTTGAATTAAAGCCGAGCGGAACTTATGAAATAAGTTTGGATATCGTTTGCGAAAAACAGAACCATAAGGCGATTATCATAGGTAAACAAGGCGCAATGATAAAAGAAATTAGCGCGTTTGCCCGCCAAGATATGGAAAAGTTTTTGGGCGCGAAAGTATTTTTAACAACGTACGTTAAAGTAAAGGAAAACTGGCGAGATAAAGAAGCGCTTATAACGGAGTTTGGCTATACCGATGAGAGCAAGGCGTAAAAAACATTTAGACGAGCGAACGGATATTATCCGCGATATAATAGTAGTTCAAAAAACGAGTGACGTTTTGGGGTTTGAAGAAAGCGAGCGTTACGACGTAAAAACCCCTTTTGACCTTTTTAAAAACGACAACCCAGTTGAGCTTGAAATAGGTTGCGGTAAGGGTAGGTTCATCGTTGAAAAGGCAATGGCGAATAAAAATATTAACTATCTTGGCGTTGAAATTCAACAAAACGTGCTTATAACCGGCGCGGAAAGAGTTAAGAAAGAAGGTCTTTCAAACGTAAAACTCTTTAACTGTGGCGCGGAAATTTTAAAGTACGAACTTCCCGCAAAGTCGATAGATAAACTCTATCTTAACTTTTCTTGCCCGTACCCTAAAAAGCAGTATGAAAACCACCGCTTAACCTACTTTTCCTTTTTGGAAATCTATAAATACCTTTTAAAAGACGGGGCGGAAATTCACTTCAAAACGGATAACGATGATTTCTTTGAGTTTTCCGTTAATTCGTTTTTAGAAAACGGTTTTGAAATTACCTATAAAACCTTCGACCTTCACGCTGAAAACCCCGTGGATAACGTTATGACCGAGTACGAGCAAAAGTTCGTTGCGCTCGGCAAAAATATAAATAAACTTGTAGCAAAGGTGAAATTATGATTACTAAAACCATCAACTTGTACGAATATTTTGGGATTGAAAAGCCCGCGAACGCGCGTGGCGACTTGGCTATTTTAAACCCGGGCAGATTCCGTGAATACGGTATTGATAGAAAACGCCCCGCCGTTTTAGTTATGCCGGGTGGCGGTTATCAATATACCAGCGAAAGAGAAGCCGAACCCGTTGCGTTTAAATTCTTAGCGCAAGGCTACGTTCCTTTTATTCTTTATTACTCGGTAGCGCCTGCAACCTATCCGCAAGCCTTTAAAGAATCGGCTATGGCTATGGTGTATATTCGTGAAAACGCTGAAGAACTCGGCGTTTTACCAAGCAAAGTATCGGCAATCGGCTTTTCGGCAGGCGGTCACTTATGCGGTTGCTTAGCAACGCTTACCGGCGATAGCGTTCTAGATTTTTTAGGTAACAAAAAGCCCTTGGCTAAACCTGATGCGTGCGCGCTTATGTATCCCGTTATCACAAGCGGAGCAAAATCACACGGCGGTTCTATCGCTAACATTAGCGGTGGAGATAAAGAACTTATGGAATTTTTATCGCTTGAAAAACGCGTTAGCAAAGATTCCGTTCCCGCGTATATGTTCGCAACGGTTAACGATGGTTGCGTTCCTTGTAAAAACGCTCTCTTAATGGCTTGTGCTTACGAAGAAAACGGCGTGCCTTTCTCTTTACACATCTTGGAAAAGGGTACTCACGGCCTTTCGGTAAACGACGTTACTTCCGATACCAACAAAGCCCTGCAAGACCGCGCGCCTTCAACCCCCGTCAACTATAACGACTGGATAAATCAATTATTCACTTGGCTTAACGAACGCGGATTTATTCCCGAAAATTAAAACCAAGCCCATATTTATGGGCTTTTATGTGGACGTGGCGGAACTGGCAGACGCTCAGGTCTCAGAAGCCTGTGGTTACCCGTGTGAGTTCAAATCTCATCGTCCGCACCAACAAAAAACGCACTTTTGTCTTATGACAAAGGTGCGTTTTTTGAATGATGTTTGCCTGCGGCAAATGATGACGGCTTCGCCTAATGATGAACGCTGAAGCGAATGATGTGTGCCTGACGGCACATTGAGGCAAACATCGCATCATTGCGAAACGAAGTGGAGCAACATCATTTTGAGCGAAGCGAAAAACATCATATTGCCGTAGGCGATGCATCATTTGACAAACAAACAGTTATGAGATACAATATTTATAATATGAGGTGCGGCTATGAAAGAAAACAAACTTGTTGAACTATCTATGGACTTTTCCGTTGATATCATAAATCTCGTTAAATTTCTAAAATCAAACCACGAAACGATTATTTCTAATCAGATCGGCAGAAGCGGAACCTCTATCGGCGCAAATATTCACGAAGCGCAATATGCGCAGGGTACTAAAGATTTTATATCCAAATTTGAAATCGCACTCAAAGAAGCAAGCGAAACGGGATATTGGCTTGAGCTTTTATACAGGACAAGTTATATCGACGAGCCAACTTTCAAAATGCTATCCTCAAAATGTACTTCTTTGAGAGTTATGCTTATTACATCCTGTAAAACCGCAAAGGAAAATAACAAATGATTGATATTAAAAATTGGATGAATACCTTTCTTGATGCATTAAACACTACTTTTTCAGATCGCGTGTGGTTTGTTGGACTTCAAGGAAGCTATGGTCGCGGCGAAGCAACGGAAACGAGCGATATTGATATTGTTGTTATACTTGATAAGTTATCCGCTTCGGATATTCAAAAATACAATGCAATGTTAGATACCCTTCCCAACAGAGAACTGATTTGCGGCTTTGTTTCGGGCAAGGATGAGCTTTTAAATTGGGAGCCTTCCGACCTTTTTCAATTTTATTATGACACAACACCTATACAAGGTAGTCTTGATGAATTGCTTGCGGTGATTGATGAATCTGCTGTTAACAGAGCAATTAAAATCGGTGCTTGCAATATCTATCACGGATGTGTGCATAATATGTTGCACGAAAAGAGCGAGGATATTTTGAAAGGATTGTATAAATCTGCCTCTTTCGTTGTACAGGCAATCGCTTTCAAGCAAACAGGAAAATACATAAAACATCAAAGTGAATTGCGAGATGTTGTTTCAATTGATGAAAGACTTATCGTTGATGCATTCCTGAGCTTGAAAAACGGTGGAACAGTAGATTTCAGTTTGATGTCCGAAGCATTGTTTGCTTGGTCGAAGAAATCTATTGCTGCAATCCAAGAAGGCCACTATACTATAAAGGTAAATGACAAATAAGGATTTGTAGGTGAATTATATGAGAACAAGAAAGGTTGTTGTACTGCCATACGATGTGGCATGGCAATCAGCTTTTGAAAAAATAAAGGTTGAGATTGAAGAAGCGATAGGCGATTTGATTCTCGGTATCGAACACGTCGGAAGCACCTCTGTCGAAGGAATGTCTGCTAAGCCCTGCATTGATATTGATGTGATTATTGACGATTACTCGGTGTTTGCTGCAGTAGTTGATGGTTTGAAAGCAATCGGATATATCAACGAGGGAGATCTTGGCATTAAGGATAGAGAGGCATTTAAGTATTCGGGCAAGGATCATCTCCAAATGCATCACTTG
>JAGCLN010000097.1 GCA_017646945.1 Clostridia bacterium
GACGTTGCTCAAGCCGCAGGTGCAGATTTCGTTGGAGCAGAAGAAATGATTCAAAAAATCCAAACTGAAAACTGGTTTGATTACGACGTAATTATCACTACGCCCGATATGATGGGTTTAGTTGGTCGTATCGGTAAGGTTTTAGGTCCTAAAGGCTTAATGCCTAACCCTAAGTCTGGTACCGTTACACCTGACGTTGAAAAGGCTATTAAAGACGTTAAGGCTGGTAAGGTTGAATACAGACTTGATAAGACTGCAGTTATCCACTGCTCAATCGGTAAAAAGTCTTTCGGTAAAGAAAAACTTATCGAAAACTACAACGCTCTTTTAGATGCAATCATTAAGGCTAAGCCCGCTGCTGCAAAAGGTCAATACATCAAGAGTATTTCTTTAGCAAGCACTATGGGTCCTGGCGTTAAGGTTCAAGTTAAGAACTAAAATTTAAGCCGTTATTTGCTATGCAATACTGCGTTACTTCAAGTCTTGCTTGCAACTAACGATTTAAAGTGTTTTAAAAATCATTTTATAAAAAATTCAAACGGTTGGTTAAATCGTTTGACAAAAAAATTACTGTGTGGTAAAATTGCCATACAAGATTAGCCGAAGAAAGCCGGTTTTTAAGTAACTTTTAGTTACACCTGCCGAGGTTTATCAAATAGTAGACGTTTGTTTTTTTCGTCCGCTCTTTGCTATTCCTAGGCAAAGAGCGGTTTTTTATAGGCAAAAATAAATATGGAGGTATATTTGAGTTGTCAGCAAATTTAGAGGCTAAAAAGCAGGTTGTTGAAGACATTAAGGCGAAAATCACCGCTGCTAAGTCAGTAGTTTTAGTTAACTATTCTGGTCTTACCGTTGCGGAAGATACTGAACTTCGTAATGCGTTCAGAAAAGCAAACGTTGAATACAAAGTGCTTAAGAATACGCTCATTAGAAGAGCGTTTAACGAACTCGGCGTTGACAGTTTTGATGCAGACCTTAACGGAACTACTGCCGTTGCATTTGGTAGTGATGAAGTTGGCGCATCTAAAATCGTTGTTGAAAACGCTAAGAAGTTAGAAAACAAAATTTCGGCAAAAAGCGCTTACGTTAACGGTGAATACGTTGACAAAAATGGCGTAGAATCGCTCGCATCTATTCCGTCAAAAGACGCACTTTACAGTATGCTTGCAGGTACGCTTTCGAACTTTATTCGTGGATTGGCAGTTGCTCTTAATAGAGTGGCTGAAAAGATGGGCGAATAATTTTTATTCGTTAGAAGCAAGCAGAACAAGGCTCGCAAAGGGTTTTGATGAGATTGACCTTGCGGTCATCGAAGTCAAAACACTAAGCAGTAACGCAGTTATGTGCCGCTTATAACGCCTAAAATAGTAAAAACAAACCATCTAACGTTAAATTTAAAAAATAATTCAAAGAGAGGAAATTTAAAATGGCAGATATTGCAAAAATGATAGAAGAAATTAAAGGTATGACTGTTATGGAACTTAACAGTTTAGTAAAAGCAATCGAAGAAGAATTCGGTGTAAGCGCTGCTGCTCCCGTTGCAGTTGCTGGTGCTGCTGCTCCCGTTGCAGAAGCAGTTGAAGAAAAGACTGAATTCAACGTTGTTCTTAAAGACGTTGGCGCTAACAAAATCGCAGTTATCAAGGCAGTTAGAGAACTTACTGGTCTTGGTCTTGTTGAAGCTAAGAACATGGTTGAAAAAATGGGTACTGTTAAAGAAGCAGTTGCTAAAGACGAAGCAGAAAAGATGGTTGCTAAGCTTAAAGAAGCTGGCGCTACTGCAGTTGCTGAATAATTTTAAGGCACAAAAAAAGAGTGGGTTTCCCACTCTTTTTTTAATCCGTTATATAAAACTATCATAAACCAACGAAGTTGCATATAAAAAAGAAGGCGCTTAGCCTTCTTTTTTTGTGTATTTTCCTGGGGATACGCCAACCGCTTGCTTGAAAGTTCTAATAAAATTAGCGTAGTCGTTAAACCCGCAAGAAAATGCAGTTTCCGTTACCGATTTTCCGCTAAGAAGCAACTTTTTAGCGTGGGTTATTCTCAAACTCGTTAAATACTTGATAACCGTTGTTGATAAGTAGGTTTGAAAAAGTGAGCACAGTTGATTTACCGATACGTAAGAGTTTTGAGCGATTATTGAAAGATTTAAGTTTTTATCGTAATTTTCATTGATATAATCAATCGCTCTATCTAAACTCGGGTGATTGCTTTGGCTTGATAACTTTGTGGTTTGAACGCCGATAAGTTCGTTAACGAATAACAAAATTTCAACGGCGGATAAATTTTTATAAACTTCGTCGCCAAATTCTTTATAGTTTTCAAGTTTTTTAAATAGTGAAATCAAACTTTCAACTTCGCTATCGCTAAGCGTAATTTTATCCGTTTTGTTATCGCTATAAAAACAAGCCGAAAGGTCAACGCTCGCGGTAGAGTTGCTAAGTATAAAACTTGGTGAAACGTGAAGGCTAAACCTAATAAAATTATCAAAATTGCACGGCGCAACTTTATGCGCTTGCAAGTGGCTAATGATAAAGAGGTCGTTTTTGTTAGCGGTGTAAACCTTTCCGTCAATCAAAAAGTGGTTGCCGTTTGTTAAGCATAAAAAAATTTCAGAACAATCGTGAACGTGAATATCTTGATTGCTTTTTGCCTTTTCGGCGTAGTAAAGCCCGTAAGTTTTAGTTTGTAAAGTGTGCTCTATCGCTTGCGCGCACGAATTAAAATAACATTTCATATAAAGAGTATAGCATAAAAAGTGAGATTTGCAATAAAAATATTATATTTTGCAATAAACTTGCAAATATTTATGTTAAAATAGAATAAAAGTATGTTATCATATAATAGAAGGAGTCTATTATGATATTTTTAAAAATAGTAAATTCAAAAGGAGATATACAGTTTTCCGCTCAAGGCTCAACCATTAGCGAATCTTTTATCGGCGAGTTAGAATCGGGCGATAAAATTCAGGTTAAGGTTGACGGCAGTAGCGTTGTTGCCGTTCAGTTTGATAAAACTTTGAGCGAGAGTTTTTTATATCTTCCAAACAAGACCTTTACCTTTGTAATTCCTACGGAAAGGGAACTTAAAATGGGCTATTCGCCAGACGCGTTCAAAGGCGAAGTTCACCTAATAACCGCTCGTGAAATTGATGAAGAATTTTATCAAACGAGAAATATCGCTTTAAACTCTCACGATTTAAGGTCGAGAACGGGTGGATATCCGCACGCAACGGCAAACTTCGTAACGAGAGAAGAACCTTGTTTTTACGAAAGGAACGCGATAGACGGGGTTATGAACAATCAAGGCCACGGCTCGTATCCCTATCACTCGTGGGCGGGCGGAGCAAGAAACGACCTTGAATACCTTCTTGATTTTGGCAGGGAAGTGGAAGTGGACAAGTTAAAGTTCTATCTTCGCGCCGACTTTAAGCACGATAGCTTTGGCGTTCCGCACGATTCGTACTGGAAAACCATTGATATTGAGTTTAGCGATGGGGAAAAGTTGACGGGTGAATTCACCTTAGATAATGCCGATTTAAACCCCGAAAATTCAAACGGACAAGAAATCGTTTGTAAAAGCAAGAAAACGAAATATATAAAATTATCAAACTTCAAACAAGTATCCGAAATTTTAGGTTTTGCGGCGCTTTCGCAACTTGAAGTTTACGGAAGGCATATAAAGGAGGATTTAAGTAAAATGGAAGTAAGACAAGCATCAAATTCAAAAGACGTTAAGCACTACACAACCGAAAGATTGCGTGAAGAATTTCACATCGCAAACCTTTTCACCAAAGATAACGTGAGAATGGTTTATAGCCATATCGACCGTATTATTACGGCAGGTCTTATGCCCGTTCGCCAAGTGTTAAGACTTGAAGCAGGCAAAGAACTCGCTGCAGATTACTTCTTACAAAGAAGGGAAATGGGCTGTATCAACATCGGCGGTAAAGGTATTATTACCGTTGACGGCGTTGAGTATGAAATGAACCCGCGTGACGGTATTTATATCGGTATGGGCAACAAGGAAATCACTTTTAGAAGCATTGATGAAACTTGCCCTGCAAAATTCTACGTAAGTTCTTGCCCCGCGCACACCACTTACCCGACTGTTAAAATTGACATCACAAAGGCTAAAAAAGTGCCCTGTGGGTCGGTTTCCGAGTGTAATAAGCGCGTAATCAATCAGTATATTCACCCAGAAGTTATGAAGAGTTGCCAACTTTCAATGGGTCTTACCAACTTAGAAGAAGGTTCTAACTGGAACACTATGCCTTGCCACACTCACGATAGAAGAATGGAAGTATATCTTTATCTTGATATGGGCGATAACGACGTTGTTTTCCATATGATGGGTGAACCAAAGGAAACTAGACATATCGTAATGAAGAATGAAGAGGCGGTAATTTCGCCGTCTTGGTCAATTCACTCAGGCGTAGGCACGAGAAACTATTCTTTCATTTGGGCTATGTGCGGTGAAAACCAAGAGTTTACCGATATGGACCATATTCAAACTAACGAACTTTTATAATAAAAGGCTGTTTTATGATAGAAAAGGAACTTTTAAAACGCAATCTTCCTAACCTTTTGCTTATGCCTAACGGCAAAAGAGTTTCTTCGGTAAAAGAGTGGGAAAGCGTTCAAAAACCTTACTTAAAAGAAATCTTATTAAGGGAAGAATACGGCAAAACTTTTGCGCCGATTGAACCTAAAATCACTAGCAAGTTAAACGCGGTTGATTTTTCAGGTAAAGCGGTATGGGAAGAAATTGAGTTTTTATTTGAACTTGGCAACAAGTCGCACGCGGTAAAAACCAACTTAATTTTGCCTAAGCAAAAAAGTTGTTGCCCGGTAATTATTTATATTAATTTCCGCCCCGATATTCCCGATAGGTATTTACCCGTTGAAGAAATTATCGATAACGGCTTTGGCGTATTTTCGGTATGCCGTGGCGATATAGCTAGCGACAACGCAAGTTTTGATAAACTTGCGAGCGTGCTAATTAGCGAGCGCGATGACGAAACGGGCGGACTTTTGATGGTTTGGGCGTATATGGCTATGAAGATGATGGACTACTTGCAACTTAGAAGTGAAGTAGATAAGTCTAAAATCGGCATAGCAGGGCATTCTCGCCTTGGGAAAACGGCTTTACTTGCCGCCGCGCTTGACGAAAGGTTTGCTTTCGTATTTGCAAACGATTCCGGCTGTTCGGGCGCCGCTTTATCAAGAGGGCATTGTTTAGGCGCGGAAAAACTTGAACACATTACCGTAACTTTCCCCTTTTGGTTTTGCAAAAACTACCTAAAATATATCTACTGCGATGATGAACTTCCCTTTGACCAGCACTATCTTTTAGCGTTGATTGCGCCGAGAATAGTTTACGTTGGCGGAGCATTGGAAGATACTTGGGCGGATAACGACAATCAGTTTTTATCTTGCGTTTCCGCATCTCCCGTTTGGAAACTTTATAATAAAGACGGGCTTGTTTATCCTAATAGGCTTCCGCTCGTTGGCGATGAGTTTATGGACGGCGAAGTTGGTTTTTATCTTAGAGCAGGCACTCACTATCACAGCCGTACGGACTGGGGTATTTGCTTGAACGCTATAAAGAAAAAATTAAACGTATAGAAGGTTGTTAAAGGCTTTTAAATGGTGAGAATTTTTACTAACTTACAATAAATTTAACGAAAAATAAAAAGGAGATAAAACTATGTTTTCTTTAAAAGGCAAAGTGGCGCTCGTAACAGGTGGCGCTCACGGTATAGGTTACTTTATGGCAAAAGCGCTCTACAACGCAGGCGCAACGGTAGTTGTTAATTCGAGTAACGAAGCGTCTTTATCAAAAGGCGTTGAAGAGTATAAAAAAGACGGCGTTACCGTTCACGGCTACGTTTTTGACGTTACTGATGAAGTTGCCGTAACCGAAGCGATTTCAAAAATAGAAAAAGAAGTTGGCGTTATTGATATTTTAGTAAACAACGCCGGCATTATCAAAAGAATTCCTATGTGCGATATGAAAGTGGAAGAATTCAAAAAGGTTATCGACGTTGACCTTACCGCTCCTTTTATTATGGCAAAAGCGGTAATTCCCAATATGATTAAAAAGGGTGGCGGAAAGATTATCAACGTTTGTTCAATGATGAGTGAACTCGGCCGTGAAACGGTATCCGCTTACGCATCTGCAAAGGGTGGGCTTAAAATGCTTACAAGAAATATTGCATCTGAGTATGGTAAATACAATATTCAATGCAACGGCATAGGCCCGGGATATATTGCAACGGAACAAACTGCACCCCTTCGCGAACTTCAAGCGGACGGTAGTCGCCACCCGTTTGACAAATTTATTATAGGTAAAACTCCTGCTGAGCGTTGGGGGAATCCTGAAGATTTAGAAGGGCCAACGGTATTTTTAGCGTCAAAGGCGTCGGACTTTGTTAACGGCCATGTTTTATACGTTGACGGTGGAATTCTTGCCTACATTGGTAAACAAATCTAAAACAAGGAGAACGTTATGTATCTATATTCTTACGAAAATTTATCTAAACAAGCGCAAACTCCCGCTGGTAAAAAGTACGTTGAACAACTTAAAACGGCTTATGAAAAGGACTATGAAGGTAAACCCATTTTAGCCCTTCCTTTTTCAAAGTTTAAACTTTTTCACATAAACGGCAACAGGGTAGAGTATCAATACGAATATTTCATTCGCAGAAAGCGTTTAATGCTTCTTCAAGTGTTGGCGCTTACAGACGACAAGTATCTTGAACCGCTTGAAGACGTTATTTCTGCAATTTGTGACGAGATTACTTGGTGTATTCCCGCCCATTGTTTAGATAGAGACACGGCTAACACCTATAAATACGAAGAGATTGACCTTTTTGCATCTGAAACGGCTTTCTATCTTGCGGAAACGGATTATATTTTCAAAGATAAACTCTCTCCCGATATAAGAAAGAGAATAAACTATTCTCTCAAAAACAAAATCGTTAACGTGTATGAAACTAGCGTTTTCGGTTTTGACGTTATGAAAAACAAGTTTACCGTTGAAAACAGCAGACTTCCCGAGGTTGTCTGCGAGTTTGTTTCATGCGGTCAATATAAAGGTGTTCCCGTTTGTGTTGCACTCGGTGATAATC
>JAGCLN010000098.1 GCA_017646945.1 Clostridia bacterium
AAAACGTCGTCTATTGAAACGTTTGCAAGCATTACAAATAAATTGCCGTTTTCATCTTTCTTGCAAAGGTTATAAAGGTTCGGGTTCTTCTTAATAAACGCCGGTAAGGTTTTGCCCGATAAGTAATAAATTGCATCTTCTAACTGCTCTTGGCGGTAATAACTGCAAATGTAGTTTGCGTTAAAATCTCCGTCAAAATTAAAATAGTCGAACGCCATAACGAAAAACTTTTGTCCGTTCGCGTTTTCATAGCGGTAAGACGCGGGCGTATTGTCTGGCTTAAAGTAAGTTTCAACTTTCGCGTTTTCGCTAACGGAAATCTTTTGAGTGTGCGGATGAGTGACAGCCAAAATCTCATCGTCGTTTTTAACGTAATATTCGCTACTAAACGCCTTTGGCTCAAAGGAAACAAGCCCTACGTCTATTCCGCGCTTTTGCAAAATATCCGCCGAGCGAATATCTAAAATAGCGCCGTTTTTTAAATCGCTAACGCATACGTGCTTAGCGTTTTCACCAAACACTAAAACGGGATAGCCACTATCTTCAAAGCAAGTGGGGATTGAGTTTTTAGATAATATCTTCGCGCCGGGCGTAAACGATCTAAGTTCTTCAAAGAACCTAATGCTATACTTTTTAACTTCTTTTGGCATATCGAAATCACGCATTTTTTCTGCTACGTTCAAAACTCTTACGCCAACTGGTTTACCATTTTTAGCCATTTCAATAATCTTTAAACGCCTATCTTCGTTTTTAATAAAACGAGTAACGTAACCGGGTTCATAACTCGGTGTTTGATTATAATCGAAAATATAAGATAAAACGCCGTCGCCACCGCCATCGGCAATCATAATCGCCTCAAAAGTTTCCAAGCCTTTTGACGCAACGTTATATCTTGGGCGCGGATAAGTATCGCCTTCGGCAAAGAGTTCAACCCCCTTATCCTTGCCATAATTAAACTGCAATCTTGCCGCTTCGCTAACTGCTATTACGTTATTATCCCAGTACGGTGCGCCAGCAATTCTTGCAAACGGCTTAGTGTTTCCTGCAAACGCTTTTGCTATTTCTATAAGCGAAGTTCCAGAAAGGTCCCAGCCTTCAAGCGGAGAACTTGCGCCAAGCCTTATATTAGGATTAACTTCATCAACGGCTTTTCTAAGTTTCTTAGCAAAACCTAAAAGCATATCCGCAATCATATCTAAATACGCATCGCGGTACTTATTCTTTCCGCCCGTTGTTATAAGCCTTTCAATATCTTCCCTTGCCACTTCTTCGCCAACTAATAAACGGAACTTCTTTAAGTGGTTTTCACAAAAACAACCAAGGTAATACGATATTCTACCGTTCACGCGGAAATCGTCGTCAAGCATAATAAGGTCAGGCGATAACGATGCTATGCGCTTAATCCCCTCTGAATAATCGGCAACGAACTTTTCATCACTAGGGCAAATGGTGTGAGCGCACCTACCATCAATCCCTTCAATCAAAGTGTAACTTCCCTTAACGTCACCCTCGTACCCCACAAGCGGACCACCATGACCAAACGCATCTACCCAAATACCCACTTCTAAACCGTTGTTTTTAAAGTAAGAAATTATTTCTCTAATTCTTTCCGTTTCTGTATATAACTCGGTTGTTTTAAGATAAATATAATTCAAACCGCAAATAAAAACCCTATCCGCCTTGCATTTTTTAAGCATATCGAGATATTCGTGGATGTTTTCTTTTGTTATTGCGCTAAAACATATTGGCATTGACCTTTTATAACTCATAAAAATTCTCCTTAGAGTTATTTAACCATACTCATAAAAAATTTTCAATGTTTTTTAAAAAATACTCATATTTTTTAT
>JAGCLN010000099.1 GCA_017646945.1 Clostridia bacterium
ATTTACTTCTATGCCAAAACGGTTGAATATCGTTATCTTGGTCAAGCGCGATAAAGTTTAAGTGACATTGATGGCGGAATCCCCAACTCTTAGCAGGTCTATCCTTTTCCCAAAACTCAACTTCAAAGCCGTTGAGCGCAACGAAATTTTCGTCGGTTAAGTGGTTTTGGCAAACCATAAGGTCGTGGTCGGTAAAAGCAATAACTGAATAGCCTAAACTTAAATAATGTTCTTTGGCTTGTTCGGGCGTTAAAGTTCCGTCTGAAAAAGTGGTGTGGCTGTGAAGGTTAGCCTTGTAAAATTTTCCGGTATTAGGAATAAGATATTTTCTCATAATCGTTCTCCTTAAAGCCCAACTTCTTCGGGGTAGTAGGCGTTAGTGCAAGCCTTTTTGCCGTTTAACCCTATAACTGTTACTCTAAAATAACCACAGTCCTTTCTAAGTGTGAATTCAGCGCTTTCAATAGGATTGCCATCTTCAATAAGTTTAATATGAGCGGCGCAAGCATCGTAGTTAACCGTAATTTTTTGAGCGGGTGAACACTTGATTTTCAAAACGCCGTCTTCAACGTAAAGGTCGTGAATTTCAGGGCCTTCAGACGCGTAGTAATTGCCCTTTTCAAGCCCGTCAATCAAACTGTCGTAAGAAAGCGTGTCCGCCTTAATCATAGTCCAACACACGCCGATATCACTATAAGTTCCTATGAAGGATTGATGCCCGTCGTCACTTGCAACGATGCCAAGCCTTTTACCGCATCTTAACATATCGTCGTAAACGATAGGGTTATATTCGGGATTGCCAAGTCTTAACGCGCCGTTCATAATTTCAAGCGCGTCAATTCCGTTATACGCGGTGTAATCGGGATATTCTTCAAGCGACCAAGTGGGGTGGTTGTAAGTTACGAAGAAACCGCGCTTTTTCGCTTCTCTTATAACGTAGTTAATGCACTTAGGGGAGTACCAACGCTCAAAATCTTCTTCGTTTTCATCATACTTTGCAAGTTTTGCCGCTTCCTTATTGCCTACTGCATATCTGTTAGAGCGGTGGGGGAAAGGTTGAATATCCATCTTGTCGTTTTTAGCAATGAAACAAAGGTGGCATTGCTTAACCCTATCCCAAGGCGTAAGTTTTTCATAGCACTCGTAACGGTCGGCAAATTCCATTTCAAAACCATTGAGCGCAATAAACTCGCTATCGGTTAAATCGTTATGCGGAATAAATACGTCGTGGTCGGTAAATGCAACGGCGGAGTAGCCGAGGCTTTTGTAGAGCGCTTTGGTTTGCTCAGGGGTGGCAGAACCGTCTGATAACATTGTGTGGTTATGAAGGTTAACTTTATAAAAGTTACCTGTGTTTGGAAGTAGATATTTTTTCATATTATTCTCCTGAGAAGGTTGATAAGCGTTCAAGTTCTGCGAACTTGCCGTTTAATTCTTTAAGTTCTTGGTATGAGCCTGATTCAATAACGTTGCCTTTATCCATAACGACTATTAAATCGGCGTTTCTAATCGTTGAAAGCCTGTGCGCCACAACGAAAGTAGTTCTCGATTTAGAAGCGTTTTCAATCGCCTTTTGTATATGAAGTTCGGAAATGTTATCAAGGGCGGAAGTCGCTTCGTCAAGAATTAAAATGTTGGGTTTTCTAATAAGGGCGCGCGCAATAGATATTCTTTGCTTTTGACCGCCCGAAAGTTTATCACCGTGTTCGCCTACTTGAGAGTTTATGCCGCTAGGGAATAGCGGTAAAAACTCGGTAACCGCGGAATCTTCAAGTGCTTTTTGAAGTTCTTCTTCGGTGTAGTGCGAAAGCCCGTAAGTAATGTTTTCTTTAATAGTTCCTGAAAATAAAATGGTGTTTTGCGGTACTACCGATATAAACTTTCTATAAGTTTGCATAGGTAGGTCGGCAAGGGGTTTTTTGTCAACGATAATTTCGCCCGAAGTTGGTGATAACAGGCCTATAATCAAGTTTATAAGCGTTGACTTACCCGAACCCGAACCGCCTACGAACGCAACCGTTTGACCTGCTTTTACCTTTAAAGAAAAGTTTTGAACGGCGTGCTTATCGGTGTGGGGGTATTGATAGAAAACGTTGTTGAACTCGAAGTTGCCTTTAATGCCGGGAACGGGAAGTTTGCCGTCGTCGTGTTCAAGTTCGTCCGCCTTCATAATTTCCGATAAAGAGCGAGCTGATTCCGCGCCTGATATAAGGTTGGGAATAACGCTTGTTATTGATAAGATTGAAGAAGTTACAGTTGCAAATAATGATTGAAAAAGCACCACTTCGCCAACCGATAACCAGTTATTGATTGCTAAGAATACGCAGAAGAACAAGCATATTGCCGATACGATTTGACCGCATGCCCAAAGCATTGCGCCAAAGAACATTGTTGCCTTATCGAGTTTAAGGCCCGCTTCGGTAGCCGCTTCAATTTTATGGTCAACGCTCATCGCTTCTTGGTTAAGTAAACCGTGCGCCTTGGTTACAGACATCATTTGGATTGCGGTGGTAATCTTAGCAGATAAGTTTTCGTTTTCCTTTCTAAATACGTTACTTCTCGAACGAATTTTCTTTCTAAGCGACCTTACGATAATAACGTTGATAGGTACTGCCACTACGAAAAAGAGTAACACGATAGGATTTTTATATGCCGAAATGGTTATTGAAACGATTACTGAAACAATGCTCGGCAACAAGCCGTTGAGTAATACTCGGTAGTAGTTTTCAACGTTTTCCATATCCCTTAAAAACTTTGATTGAAGCACGCCTTCTTCAATTTCTTTATGGAAAGTAATAGATAAGCGTTGAAGTTTTCTAATAAGGGTAGATTTTACTTTGGCGGTAGTCGTTCTAATCATTCTATTCATAACGCGCCCGCGCCAACTCGTGAAGGGAACGTTAAGCACGCAAGAAACGATTATTATTGCACCGCATAAAACTATATTTAAAACATATCCTTCAGGGCGAACGGTGATAAGGTCGATAATTTCGCTCGTAAATAAAGGAACGACCCAAGTGGGTAAACCTTGGAATAAGAAAAGTATAGTTATGTAAATGATATTTTTAAAGTCTTTTTTTAACAGTTTTGAAATAAACCCCTGTTCCTTTCGGTTAGACGCGGAATCGTTAAAGAGTTCATCCATTTCCGTAATCG
>JAGCLN010000100.1 GCA_017646945.1 Clostridia bacterium
ACGACGACACTCATCAGTACAACGATTAAACTTCACTCACCACTTTCATTGAAGGTTATGAAGAACAAGAAGACGAAGAAGATCACAATCATAATTACGAAACTTTCCAAGGCGAAGTAAGAACCGCGCCCACTCAAGAAACCGAAAAAACCGGCAACGAATATGAAATGGAAAAAGACGATGAGATTTCTAAGATTGACGTTGAAGGTGATTTCTATAAGACTTTTGAAAAAATCAATGAAGACGCGAGTCTTAACCTTGACCTTTCCACTTACCCAAACAAATACGAATTATCGTTAAACGTTTATAAAGAATACGTTAAAAACTTCGATAACTCAATCAAGGGCAACAAAGTAGAAATCAACAAAATCGTTAGAGATTTAAAGAGTGTTGGCTTTATTTCTTCAAGTGAAGCGTCAAGCCTTGAAAACTACGATAAGGATGAACTTTTAAACCTTACTTATTTTGCAGACGCGCTTGAAATTCAATATGAAAACAAGTTAATTGAAAAATACGAACTTGCTCTTCAAAACGAACAAGAAAAATTATTAGCAGGCGAAGGCGCGCTTTACAATGCGTACGTTAACCTTTTCAAAACTCAACAAAACAAGTTCGACGGTAGTTACACCGATTATGAAACCGCACTTTCTAACGCAAGCGATTCTAACCTTGTGTTATACAACCCTGATACAGGCGCAGGCAAATACGGTTACGTATTAAACCTTTTAATCGGTTTCAGCGATGAACAATCTGCTATCTTAACCGCGCTTGACGAAAAAGTTACTCTTAAGAAAGAAGATAGAGACAATGCGAGAAAAGCCCTTCTTAACGGCTTAGTTGCAAAAGACCAAAGGTCTTCTTGGATTGAATCCAACTACGGCGTTTACGATGAAACCGCAAACTCTTTCACTTTCAAAGATTCTTACTGCGGAACTTCACTTCTCAATACTTTCTACGGTTCGTTATACGGTGCTAAGAAGTACGTTTACCACGATTCGTATGACGAAGAAGTTGACGGTTACTCTTTCGAATCAATCAAGGCAAGAGAAATTCCGTTCAATGAATTCTATGAAACAATCGTTCTCGGCGCTATGGGTGTTTCTAACACCGATAGAAGCGGCGTTATCCAAGATTTAAGCGACGAACAAATCGATACCTTTAAAGACCTTATTTACGCGTTCTCTACTGACCCCGGCTCACTTTCAAGCGCAAACGGTTACGTATATTCACCCAAGACTTCGGCAACCACTTACGTTAAAGAGTTCTCCGCTGCCGCTAAGGAATTAGTAAATGACGTTAATAAGGGCAAGGGTGCATACACCGTTGTAGCAACCGATTACGGTTATCACATTCTTCTTTGCGTAGAAGTTATTGAACCCACTACCGCAATGATTGAACGCACTACCTTTGAAACCGATATGTTAGTAGAAGGAACAATTCCTTATCTCTTTAGAGAATATCAAAAAGCAAGACTTGTGGTTGACAACGTTGATAAGATTACCAGCAAATTCTTTAACGATAATTTAGAGTCAAGCGTAACTTATTACGAAGATACTTACGAAGACCTTTTTTAAAACATAATAAAAAAACGTGAGGTTTAACGCCTCACTTTTTTTATTCCGTAATTTACGGTGCGCAAGGTTTTTTACTGCTAAAAACTCGTTGCCTAGTGCAACACAAAGTATTGTATCTTAAGCAAATTAAAAATTTGCATCTCTTTCTATCTATATATAATAGGGGGCTTTTTTATCGCTTTTTTTGCAAAAATTGAAAAATGCCTTATTCTATCGCAAAATTTGAGTTTTACCACTTTTTTGCACTTTTCGTAAATGTGTACTATAAATTATCTTAACCACAATATCTTGTGTTTTTTTTAAAAATATTTTTCAAATTGTGGTTTTTGCAACAGTTTTTAGTGGGGAATTGTGCTATACTAATAAGGCACCACTAAATATAGATTAAAAACGATAAAAAGGATACAGTTATGAAGATAATCAAAAGAAGCGGTAAAGAAGTAGATTTTAACTTAGATAAGATTTTGGGCGCGGTTATTAAAGCGAACAACGAAGTTATTGAAGATGATAGAATTTCTGATGAAGAAATTAGAGAACTCGCTAAAAGAGTTGCAGATATTTGCGCGTCGAGAACGCGTTCTTTAAGCGTAGAAGAAATTCAAGACCTTGTTGAAAATGAAATTATGCGTCTTGGCGCGTTCAACTTAGCAAGAACTTACATTACTTATCGTTATAAACGTCAACTCGTTAGAAAATCTAACACTACTGACGATAGAATTTTATCCTTAATCGACTGCAATAACGAAGAAGTTAAGCAAGAAAATTCCAATAAGAACCCCACCGTTAACAGCGTTCAACGTGACTATATGGCGGGTGAAGTTTCAAAGGATATAACTAAGCGTATTCTTCTTCCGCAACATATCGTTACCGCGCATGAAGACGGTGTAATTCACTTCCACGATGCCGACTATTACGCTCAAAGAATGCACAACTGTGACCTTGTTAACCTTGAAGATATGCTTCAAAACGGCACGGTTATTTCGGGCACTATGATTGAAAAACCGCACAGTTTCTCAACTGCTTGTAACATTGCAACCCAAATTATCGCTCAAGTTGCATCTTCTCAATACGGCGGTCAAAGTATTTCGCTTACTCACTTAGCGCCTTTCGTTCAAATTTCTCGTGAAAAAATCACTAAGGAAGTAAAAGACGAGTTTAAAGATGCAGGTGTTGAAATCGCGGAAGACGCGCTTATTAGAATAGTTGAAAAGCGCGTGCGTGAAGAAGTTAGAAGGGGTATTCAAACTATTCAATACCAAGTAGTAACTCTTATGACTACTAACGGTCAAGCGCCCTTCATAACAGTATTTATGTATCTTGGCGAAGCGAAAAACGAACGTGAAAAGCAAGACCTTGCTATCATGATTGAAGAAACGCTTATCCAAAGAATTCGCGGTGTTAAGAACGAAAACGGCGTGTATATCACCCCCGCTTTCCCCAAACTTATCTACGTATTAGAAGAACAAAACGTTAGAGAAGATACGCCTTATTTCTACCTTACCAAACTCGCTGCGGAATGTACCGCAAAGCGTATGGTTCCCGACTATATTTCTGAAAAGATTATGCTCGAACTTAAAAAAGATAAGTTCGGCGATGGCCATTGTTATACCTGTATGGGTTGCCGTTCATTCTTAACTCCTTACGTTGACGAAGAAGGTAATCCCAAATACTACGGCAGATTTAACCAAGGCGTAGTAACGGTTAACCTTGTTGATATCGCCCTTTCTGCAAAACGCGATATGAACTTGTTCTGGAAGGTGTTTGCCGAGCGTATGGAACTTTGCCACGAAGCCCTTCAATGCCGTCACGAACGCTTAACCGGTACTTTATCCGATGCAGCGCCTATCTTATGGCAACACGGCGCTCTTGCAAGGCTTAAACCGGGCGAAAGCATCGATAGGCTTTTACACGGTGGTTACTCAACTATTTCTTTGGGTTACGCAGGTCTTTGGGAAACCGTTTACGCTATGACCGGTAAAAAACTTACCGAACCCGATGGTAAAGAATTCGGCTTAAAGATTATGAGAACGCTTAACGAATATACCGCTAAGTGGAAGAGAGCAGAACACGTAGACTATTCTTTATACGGCACACCGCTTGAAAGCACTACCTACAAGTTCGCTAAAGCCCTTCAACAAAGATTTGGTATTATCGAAGGCGTAACCGATAAAAACTATATTACAAACAGTTATCATATTCACGTTACTGAAGATATTGACGCGTTCACTAAACTCAAAGAAGAAGCGGAATTCCAAGCGTTATCACCAGGTGGCGCAATCAGTTACGTAGAAGTTCCCAATATGCAACACAATATTCCCGCGGTAATCAAAGTTATGCAATTCATTTATGATAACATAATGTACGCAGAACTTAATACTAAGAGTGACTACTGCCAAAACTGTGGCTACAATGGTGAAATTCAAATCGTAACCGACCCTGATGGAAAACTTATTTGGGAATGTCCCAACTGTGGCAACCGTGACCAAACCAAAATGAACGTTGCCCGTAGAACCTGTGGTTACATCGGTACTCAGTACTGGAACCAAGGTAGGACTCAGGAGATTAAGGAGCGTGTTCTCCACCTCTAATTTTAATCCGCTATAAACTGCGTTATGCGTCGTTACTGCCGTCAAGTTACGACTGCAACAACCAACAAGGTTAGTTGCACCCGATAACTTGCCGTCGAGCCTAGCCTAACTTGTTTCTAGCGTCTTAAAATCTCACGTTGAAAATACTTTGAGCGTTCAAAACAAATTAAAAAATTACGTTGAAAATACTTTGAGCATTCAAAACAAATTAAAAACTCTCGTTGAAAAGGCTTTGAGCGTTCAATACTAATTACACCTCTCGTTGATAAATAATTCAACAATAAACATAGATTTTACACTTGCTTAAAATTAAGGATACTATGAATTACGCTACTATTAAATATAACGATATAGCAAACGGCGTTGGGGTGAGAACTTCACTCTTTGTATCCGGTTGTACGCATAAGTGTAAAGGTTGTTTTAACAGCGAAGCGTGGGATTTTAACTACGGCAAACCCTTCACCAAAGAGATTGAAGAAAAAATCTTTAATTCAGTTGATAATTATTTTATTGACGGGTTGTCTCTTTTGGGTGGCGAACCGTTCGAGCCTGAAAATCAACGCGCCCTCTATCCGTTTTTGCAAGAGTTTAAAAAGCGCTTTCCTAATAAAGATATTTGGTGCTACACAGGTTATCTTTTCGATAAGGAACTTCTTAATGAAAGCAGGGCGAAAATAGATATCACTTTAGATATGCTATCACTTATTGACGTTTTGGTTGACGGTAGGTTTATCGAAGCGCAAAAAAACATTTCTTTAAACTTTCGCGGGTCTGAAAATCAGCGAATAATACTCGTAAAAAAATCACTTGAAAAAGGGGAAGTAATTCTTCATGAACTCAATAACGGTTAAATTTAAAAAATTAAGCGATAAGGCAAAAATACCCACTTTCGGCACGGAATTTTCCGCCGGCGCAGACCTTTATAGCGCCGAAGGCGAAGTGGTAATTAACCCCGGCGAAACTAAGTTTATCGGCACGGGTTTAGCAACCGCAATCCCCGTAGGTACGGTAGGGCTTATATACGCTCGTAGCGGTTTGGCTTGCAAGAAAGGTCTTGCCCCTGCAAATAAAGTTGGCGTTATTGATAGCGACTATCGTGGGGAAATTAAAGTTGCGCTTCACAACCATTCTTCTGAGCCGCAAACGGTGGCGGAAGGCGAGAGAGTGGCGCAAATGGTAATCGCCCCCTTCTTTTCAGTAAATTACGAAGAAACGGCGGTTTTAGACGAAACTGACCGTGGCGCAGGCGGTTTTGGTTCAACAGGTACTAAATAAAACGAAAACTTGAAGTGTAACGCTTCAAGTTTTTTTATTGACTTATAATAATTTTAGTGATAAAATTATTTCTATGAAAAGACTTGTTTTAAAGATAGGCTCATCTTCACTTTTTTCAGGCGATAAGTTTGCCGAGAAAGAAATAGGTGTTTTAGCCGAACAAATTAAAAAGATAACTGATAGTGGCGTTGAAGTGTGCCTTATAACTTCGGGTGCAATCGCAATAGGTATGCAAAGTTTAGGTTTGGATAAAAAGCCGAGTGAACTTCCATTAAAGCAAGCGCTTGCTGCAATAGGTCAAATGTATCTTATGGAAAGGTATGAAAAGATATTTGAAAAGGTTTCTTTAAAGCCCGCTCAAATTCTTTTATCGCACGATGACTTTGGCAATCGCGATAGGGTAAAGAACTTAAACAACACCATTTCAGCCTTATTTTCATACGGCGCAATCCCCGTTATAAATGAAAACGACGCGCTCGCCACCGAGGAAATCAAGGTTGGCGATAACGATATGCTTGCCGCTATGATAGCGTTAAACGTTTCGGCGGATATGCTTGTTATTATTTCAGACGTTGACGGATTGTACGATAAAAACCCGTCTGAAAACAAAGATGCAAAGCTTATTCCCGTAGTTGAAAAGGTTGATAAGCAAATTTTTAGCTTGGCTAAAGCGCCTTCGTCAAAAGTTGGCACGGGTGGTATGATAACGAAAATCAAAGCGGCTAAGATTTGCGGTAATTCGGGAATAAAAATGATGATTGTAGGCAACGGCAAGATTAAAGATTTGTCTTCGGTTATTGAAGGTAATAACCTTGGAACGTTGTTTTTATCAAGCGATAAAATGCCTATTAGAAAGAACTGGCTTTTATCTTGCGCTAACGTAAGCGGTAAAGTTTTGGTTGACGACGGTGCAAAACTCGCCCTTTTAAACCGCAAAAGTTTGCTTTCTTGCGGTATAGTTGACCTTAAAGGCACTTTTGCAAGCGGTAGCGTTGTTGAAATTTGCGATAGTAACGGCGAAGATTTTGCTAAGGGTATAGTGGCGTTTGGTAGCGATACCTTAAAAACGCTTGACCATAAAGGCGAGCATCATTCTCAACTTATTATTCACGCAAACAACATAGTTTTAAAGGAAGAATTATGATAGATTTTTCAAGTGTAAAAAAAGCGTCCAAATCACTTTCGTTAGCAACGAAAGAGCAAAAGAATTTAGCGCTCAAAAACGTAGCGAACGCCTTAATCGAAAACGCTTTGCTTATTGAAAGGGAAAACGAAAAGGACTTAGAAATTGCAAAAGCAAACGGCTTAAAAGAGAGTATGATTGCTCGCTTAACCTTAAAAAAGGCCCAAATTGAAGCGATTGCAAGCGATATTTTAAAAGTTATTGAACTTGATGACCCCGTTGGCGAAGTGTTAGAAGATTTTGTTTCTCGCGATGGTTTAAAGATTAAAAAAGTTCGCGTTCCGCTTGGCGTTATCGGTGTTATTTACGAAGCGCGCCCCAACGTTACGGTAGACGTATCTTCACTTTGCATCAAAACGGGTAACGCCTGCGTTTTAAAAGGCGGTAAAGAAGCGGTTAACACTAATAAAATTTTGGTTCAAATTATAAAAGGCGCAATATCTTCGGTTATTTCGCAAGATGCCGTTATGCTTTTAGAAGATAGAACGGCGGCAGACGAACTTCTAAAAGCCAAAGGCTACGTTGACCTTATTATTCCAAGAGGTAGTAAAAACCTTATTAACCACGTTGTTGAAAACGCAACCGTTCCCGTAATTGAAACGGGCGCAGGCGTTTGCCACACTTACGTTGAAAAGTCGGCTGACTTTGAAATGGCTATCAAAATTATAGACAATGCTAAAACTTCAAAACCCGCCGTTTGCAACGCGCTTGAAACGGTTATTATAGACCGCGCTATCGCCAAAGAGTTTTGCCCTATAATAGAAAAATTTGCAAATTTAAAGGGCGTTAAAATTCACGCCGATAGTGATGCGTTAAACTATATTAGCGGAGACTTCATTGATGAAAGCGGATATTCTATTGAGTATAATTCCTTAGAAATGTCAGTTAAAATCGTTGACGATATCGATGGTGCGTTAGAGCATATTTCCACCCACTCAACCAAGCACTCTGAGTGCATAATATCAACCGATAAGGCGAAAATTGATAAGTTTTTATCTTCGATTGACAGCGCTTGCGTTTACGCTAACGCTTCCACTAGGTTTAGTGACGGCGGTTGTTTCGGTATGGGTGCAGAGATAGGTATTAGCACTCAAAAACTTCACGCAAGAGGACCTATGGGTCTTAAAGAAATCACGTCTTACAAATACGTTATTGAAGGAAATGGTGAAACGAGATGAGAATAGGTTTTATCGGTTGCGGTAAGATGGGCGGAGCGATACTTCGCGGGATAAACGGAAAGGTTGTAGATAAAGAAGATATTTCCGTTTACGAACTTAACCCGTCTATCGTTGAAAGTTTAAAAAATGATAAGATTGACGTTGTTTCGTCATTATCAGAACTTTGCAAAAAGGTTGAAGTTATCTTGCTTGCAATTAAACCGCAAGATTTTTCTTCCCTTTTAAACTCGTTAAAGGGCAACGTTTCAAACAAGTTAATAATCACTATTGCGGCGGGCGTAAAGATAAGCGCGATTGAAAGCGCGCTTGGCTCAGTTAAGGTAGCAAGGGCTATGCCTAATACCGCTGCGGCGATAGGCGAAGCGAGTTCCGTTTTATGTTTCAACTCTCTTTGTGATAAGGGCGATAAAGATTTTGCGGAAAAAATCTTTAATGCAATCGGCAAAGTAGTTTTAATAGGCGAAGATTTAATGGATGAAGTTATTCCTATCGGCGGTAGTTTTACGGCGTTCGAGTATTATTTTTATAAGGGCTTTTTGGAAAGCAGTTTAAAGCGTGGCGTTCCTTACGAAACGGCTAAAAAATTGTTAGTTCAAAGCATAATAGGTTCTGCAAAAATGATAGAGAACGACAATAGACCTATTGACGACCTTATTAAAGACGTGTGTTCCAAAGGCGGAACAACGCTTGCAGGGCTTCAAGCGTTTGAAGATAACAACCTTTTAAAAATCATTGACGATTGCGCCGTATCTTGCGCTAATCGCAGTAAAGAACTTGGAAAATAAAAATATGCGTACTCTTATCGGGGTACGCATTTTTATTATTAAATTACCTAAAATATCTTTATGAGAAAGAGAAACAAGGAATATCAAACGGTGCTTTCAAAACTAACGAACGCAGGTCCGGAAGAGGTTGGGGCAATCTTAAAAGAGTATTTTTCATTAAGGCGAAAAAATAAAAATAAATAAAATTTTAATAGTCCCAACTTGGAATATAATCTTCGCTTGCGGAAGATAGTTCTTGCAAGAAGACGTTTTCAAGGTTTAACTTGCTTGCGTAATCAACTACTTTATTGTATTCGTTAGCGGTGATTTTGCGATTGAGTTCAAGAAGTTTATCTTGTTTAATAAGAGGTGTAAACTGCGCCATAATAGATAAAAACGCGCCGTTTTTTTGGTTTAACTTAAACCAGTCTAAAACCTTTAAACTGTCGTTAGCGCAAAGCGGAATAATTAAATGGCGAACGATTACGCCCGATTTTAAAAGCCCGTTTTCGACCACCGTTTTTTTGCTATCGAGCATAAACTTTATAGCTTTTTCGGCATACTCGAAGTAGCTCACTTTCCCCGTGTATCTTTTAGAAATATTAGGCGCAACGAACTTTAAGTCAGGAAGGTAAATATCAACGTATGGGTCGATTATTTTGAGTGTTTCAACCGTTTCGTACGAGTGTGTGTTGTAAACTACGGGAAGGTTAGGGCGGTAGATATCAAATGCTTTTGCAATCTCTGTAACGTAGTGCGTGGGCGTTACTAAATTTATATTGTGAGCGCCGTTATCTTCTAAAACTTTAAATATATCCGCTAATTCGTTAGCGGTAATTTTTTTGCCCCTTTGCGCTCTTGATAGCGAGTAGTTTTGACAAAAGGCGCAACCGAGCGAGCAACCGCAAAAGAAAACGGTTCCCGAGCCTTTCGTTCCGGAAATTAGCGGTTCTTCAAAGTAGTGAAGTGAGTATTTTGCAATTTCAATTTCGCTTCCCACCTTGCACGCGCCTACTTTTTTAGTTCTATCCACACCGCAAAAGTTAGGGCAAAGGTTACACGCGAGTAAAGTTTTATCACACATATTTTAATTTTATCACTAATTATATTAGTTGACAATCACTTTGAAAGAATATATAATATTTTTACTTTACAAAACTTATAGGTGAACAACTATGAACAAATTTTTTACAAGTGAAAGTGTGACCGAAGGTCATCCTGATAAAATATGTGACCAGATTTCCGATGCAGTTTTAGACGCGATTTTGGAAAAAGACCCTGAAGCGAGAGTTGCTTGCGAATGCGCTTGCTGTACAGGTCTTATTCTCGTTATGGGTGAAATTTCAACTAACTGTTACGTTGATATCCAAAAGATAGCAAGGCAAACGGTTGAAGAAATCGGCTATACGAGAGCGAAATACGGCTTTGACGCATCTACTTGCGGTGTTATCACCTCAATCAACGAACAGTCCGCCGATATCGCTATGGGCGTTAACAGTTCCGTTGAACACCGTGAAAGCGGTGATATTGCCGACCAAGTTGGTGCAGGCGACCAAGGTATGATGTTTGGTTACGCTACCGACGAAACCGAAGAATATATGCCTATCGCGTTAACTCTTGCTCACAAACTTACCAAAAAACTTGCCGAAGTTAGAAAGGCGGGCGTTTTAAACTATCTTCGTCCGGACGGAAAGAGCCAAGTAACCGTTGAGTACGACGGTAACGAAGTAAAGCGCATTGATACCGTTGTAGTTTCCACTCAACATTCTGACGACGTTACTACCGAGCAACTTCGTAAAGACGTTTTAGAAAAGGTTATCAAAGCCGTTCTTCCCGCAAACTTACTTGACGAAAACACCAAGTACTATATCAACCCGACCGGCAGGTTTGAAATCGGCGGTCCGCACGGCGATAGCGGTTTAACCGGTAGAAAGATTATCGTTGATACTTACGGTGGCAGTTGCCCCCACGGTGGCGGTGCGTTCTCGGGTAAAGACCCCACTAAGGTTGATAGAAGCGCGGCGTATATGGCTCGTTATATCTGCAAGAATTTGGTTGCAGCGGGTCTTGCTAAAAAATGCACGCTTGAACTTTCTTACGCAATCGGCGTGGCAAAGCCTATTTCGGTATTTGTAAACACCGAAGGAACGGGTGTTCTTAGCGATGGTGAACTTGCTGATATCGTATCTAAAGAATTCGACCTTCGCCCCTATTCCATCATTAAAACCCTTGGTTTAAGAGCGCCTATTTATAAAAACACCGCTGCTTACGGCCATTTTGGTAGAAGCGAATTCCCTTGGGAAAAACTTGATAGGGTAGAAGATTTAAAGCGTTATTTGCTTCGTTAAACTGTGTTTCTGCAAAGCCGTTGCACTAACGATGACCAACAAGGTCTATCGTTACCGCCCCGCCTTTGCGAGCCTTGTTTAACTCGCAACTAACACTTTAAATTACACTTCAAATAACAAGGTTAGTTGCACCCCGATAACTTGCCGTCGAGCCTTGTTTAGTATATAAATTTTATCGTATTTACGGTGATTACAAAATAATGAAAGCGATTGAATTTAACAACGTTTCTTTTAGTTATGAAGAAACTAATACTACCGTTATTAAAAATCTTTCCTTGTCTGTTGACAAGGGGGATTTTTTGTGTGTGCTTGGAGAGAACGGTAGCGGTAAGTCCACCCTTTCACGCCTTGTGAACGGGCTTTTACTTCCTAATGAAGGCAGCGTAAAAGTTTTTGGGCTTGATACTGCGGATAAGAAATCGCTTGGTGAAATAAGAAGAAAAGTGGGTATGGTTTTCCAAAACCCAGACAATCAAATGGTAGCGACTATCGTTGAAGACGACGTTGCCTTTGCGCCCGAAAACCTTGGCGTTTCCCCGAAAGAAATAGGCGAGAGAATAGACTTTGCGTTAGATAGCGTAAACATGCAAAAGTATAGATTTTCCGCTGGTCAACGCCTTAGCGGTGGGCAAAAACAAAGGGTAGCAATCGCGGGCGCGCTCGCGCTCATGCCCGAAATTTTAATACTTGACGAATCAACTTCAATGCTTGACCCGTTAGGTCGCGAAGAAGTAATGAACGTTGTTAAAAAATTAAACGAAGGCGGAATGACCGTTATTTGCATTACGCATTATATGGACGAGGTTATTAGCGCTAACAAAGTAGCCGTTCTTTCAAACGGCGAACTCGTTATGGAAGGTACGCCTGCCGATATTTTTAAACGCCAAAACGAATTAAGGGCTTTCGGGCTTGACATTCCAAGGGCAACGAAGATTGCGAACGCCTTAAAGGAAAACGGGCTTGATATTAAAGACGGCGTTTTAACGGCGGAAGGTTTAGCGGAGGAATTATGCAGATTGTTTCAAAAGGCTTAACCTATACCTACAACAGAAGAACTGATTTTAAAAAGACGGCGCTTTACGGCGTTGACTTGACTATAAACGAAGGGGAATTTTTCGGTATCGTTGGTGAAACGGGTAGCGGAAAATCCACCTTTATTCAGCATTTAAACGGCTTAATCCCCGTTGAAAACGGCGTTCTCACCGTAGGTGATTACAATCTTTCACCAAAGGATAAAAAAGAGAAGAAAGCCCTTAAAAAACGTTTAAAAGAACTAAGGGCAAAAGTGGGTATGGTATTTCAATATCCCGAATATCAACTCTTTGCTGAAACCGTTTACGACGACGTTAGTTTTGCGCTTAAAAACTTCCGCCCCGACCTTGATAGTTCCGAGATTGAACAAAGGGTAAAAAAGGCGATAGAAACGGTTGGTCTTGACTATAACGAAGTTAAGTTAAAGTCCCCGTTCGATTTATCTGGCGGTCAAAAAAGAAGGGTAGCAATCGCCGGAATACTCGTTTCCGAGCCGGAGATTTTGGTGTTGGACGAGCCTGTTGCAGGGCTTGACCCCGTTGGTAAAAAACGCCTTATGGCTTTACTTCACACCCTTCACGACACGGGCGTTGTCAAAACGATAATCATCGTTTCGCACGATATGGACGAGATTTGTGAAAACGTTAGTCGCGTTGCGCTTTTCTCTAACGGTAAAGCGGTAAAAGTGTGCGAGCCAAAAGAACTTTTCACTTCGAGTGAAAGCGCGGTAAAAAGGCTTGGACTTCCCGTTACCGCCCACGCTAAAAAAAGGCTTGAAGAAATCGGCGTTTTGATTGATTGTGATTTCACTTCAAAAGATTTTATAGATAAAGTTACTCAAAAATATAAGGAGATAAACGGTTAGTAAATGCTTTCCGACTTGACTTTTGGGCAGTATTACGAAGCGCAGTCTTTCGTGCATAAACTTGACCCAAGATTGAAAATTTTATTGCTTATGGCGTTCGTTGTGTTAGTGTTCGTAGCAAATTCTTTCTACGCACTTCTTTCGCTTGCCGTTTTACTCGTTATGGCGATAATCTTTTCAAAAGTTCCGCCCCTTCAAATGGTAAGGAGTTTGAAAGCGGTGCTGTTTATCATACTTTTCACGGTTGTTTTAAATATTTTCTTTTACAAAACCGAAACGCAAACGGTGCTTTTTTGGATAATTACTAAGGAAGCGCTTATTTTCTCGGCGTTTATGGCTATAAGGCTCGTAACGCTCATTATGGCGAGCGTGCTTTTAACTTACACCACGACCCCCGTTGCCTTAACCGACGGTATCGAGAGTTTACTTTCGCCGCTCAGAATTATCAAGTTCCCCGTTCACGAAATTGCGCTCGTTATGAGTATAGCGCTTCGCTTTATTCCTATTTTAATGAACGAAGCCGATAGAATTATTATGGCGCAAACGGCAAGGGGCGCGGATTTCCAAAGCGGAAATTTATTCAAGAAAGCAAAGGCGATGATTCCCGTGTTGATACCGCTACTTATAAGCGCATTTAGAAGGGCGGAAGAACTCGGCGATGCTATGGATAGTAGGTGTTACAGTTGCGCGAGCAAGCGCACTAAGTTTAAAAAACTTAAATTCACTTATAGGGATATCGTTGCGACCGCCGTATCGCTCGTTGCGTTTGCGCTCGTTATCTTAATTAAGATTTACGGGGTGGCGGTAATATGAGAATTTTACTTACCGTTTCTTATGACGGAACTGATTTTTGCGGTTATCAAATTCAACCCAACGGAAGAACGGTTGAAGAAGTTATAAACCTAGCGATAGAAAAATTAACGGGCGAAAAGGTTAAGTCGGTAGCGAGTGGCAGAACGGATAGCGGGGTTCACGCATTGAGTCAAAAAGTTCATTTTGACACGAGTTCGACTATTCCCCCCGAAAAATTTTCAAACGCGTTAAACCCCTTGCTTCCTTGTGACGTAAAGGTTATTAAAAGCCAGAGGGTAGCCGATACTTTTAACGCGAGATATTCGGCAAAGAACAAAACTTATCGCTATTCTTTTTTCGTAGGGCAAATGGAAGAACCGCTTGAAACGAGATACAAAACGCTTTTACCGTCAATGCCCGATATCGCGCTTATGAAAGACGGCGCAAAACTCATTGAAGGCGAGCATGACTTTAAGTGCTTTTTAGCAAGTGGAAGTTCGGTAAAAGATACCGTTAGAACGGTTTATTCGATTAAGATAGTTAGAAAGGGTAGATACCTTGATATTTTCGTTAAGGGCAACGGCTTTTTATATAATATGGTGCGTATGATAGCAGGCGCGCTCGTTGCGGTAGGCGAGAAAAGGTTGAGTTTAGCCGAACTTGAACAGGTAATACTTACCGGCGATAGGCAAAACAAGATAAAAACAATGCCCGCAAAGGGTTTGACGCTGTTTAGCGTAATATATAAATAATATTTATAAAAAACGGCGTTAATTTGCTTGACAACGAGTTGTTTTTTATATAAAATAGTCTAGCGGTACTTTGGTTTTACCCTTTGAATTAGCCCCTTAATCGGTAAAAATGCGGTACTATTTAAGATTTTAAGGAGAAATATCATGAAAACTTTCATGGCAAAAGCAGGTCAAGTTGAAAGAAAGTGGTACGTAGTTGACGCAAGCGGTATGGCGCTTGGTAGACTTGCATCTCAAGTAGCAGCAGTGCTTAGAGGCAAAAACAAACCCACCTTCACCCCCAACGTTGACTGTGGCGATCACGTTATTATTATAAATTCAGACAAAGTTATTTTAACTGGTAAAAAACTCGATAAGAAGTTCTATACTTACCACACCGGTTACATCGGTGGTTTAAAACAAATTCCTTACAGCAAGATGATGGCTGAAAAGTCAGACCTTGCGGTATACGAAGCAGTTAAGGGTATGCTTCCCAAGAACAGTCTTGGTAGAAAGATGATCACTAAACTTAGAGTATACAAAGGTGCAGAGCACAATCAACAAGCACAAATGCCCGTTGAATTAAAGCTCGGTAAGTAAGGAGGTAAATCATGGCTAAAGTATCAAGCAAAAAGAAACTTCAGTTCTGGGGAACCGGTAGAAGAAAGAAAGCAGTTGCAAGAGTAAGACTTATTCCGGGTGGCGCAGGTAACATCGTTATCAACAAGAGAAGCATTGACGATTACTGTGACCTTGAAACCGTTAAACTCATCATTAAACAACCCCTCGTTTTAACTGACACTTTATCTAAGTATGACGTGTTCGTTAACGTAGTTGGCGGTGGTTTCACCGGTCAAGCAGGCGCAATCCGTCACGGTATTGCAAGAGCGCTTAACGTTGCTGAACCTGAACTTAGAGCAGCGCTTAAGAAAGCAGGATTCTTAACAAGAGATCCGAGAATGAAGGAAAGAAAGAAATACGGTCTTAAAAAGGCTCGTCGTGCTCCTCAATTCTCAAAGAGATAATAAAAGCCTTAGGGCGATACTATCAAAATTTACGGCATTCATTATTGAGTGCCGTTTTTTTGTCTTTTCTTTTTAAAAAAATTATGTTAAAATATACTTATGAACGATTTAGACTTATCAATTTTAAAACAAAACCTTGAAAAAAAGGGGTATGGTGTTTCATTTTTTGAAACTAAGGAAAGCGCTACTAACTATTTAGCGAGCCAAATAAACGGCAAAACGGTAGGTTTTGGCGGGTCGGTAACGATAAAGGAAATGAACTTGTTTGAAATTCTTTCAAAAACCAACCGAGTATACTTTCACGATAAAACGCCCGACGGGTTAACCGTTATGCAGGTTAGAACTTTGGCTACGCGCTCGGATATCTATATAAGTTCGGTAAACGGAATTTCAATGGACGGGCAAATTATAAATATAGATAACACGGGCAACAGGGTGGCGGCTATATCGTACGGGCCTGAAAAGGTTTATTTAGTAATAGGTAAAAACAAGGTGGCAAAAGATTTTGAAAGTGCGCTTTACCGCGCAAGGAACGTTTCCGCGCCCCAAAACGCCAAGCGTTTGAATAGAAAGACACCCTGCGCCGTTAAAGGCGATAGATGTTACGACTGCAACGCCGAAGATAGAATATGCAGAAATCTTTCCGTGCTTATCCATAAGCCTACGGGTGCCGAATACGAAGTGATTTTAATAAATGAGAACTTGGGGTATTAAAAATGATTGAGTTGATAACGGTTTTAGTTATAGGCGTAGCCTTAATAGTAATAGGAATTTTAAATTTCAAAGGCAATATAAAAACTATGCACGCCTACCATAGAAAAAGAGTAAAGGAAGAAGATATTCTTCCGTATGGTAGGTTGGTGGGTATAGGAACTATGATAGCAGGCGTTTCCATAATGATTGTTGGTAGTGGTGGATATGTAAGCGACGTTACGGGGAATAAAGTCTACGGGCTTGTTTCGGCAATAGTAGGAGTAGCCCTTATTGCTCTTGCGCTCGTTTTGATTATTTACGCTATGATAAAATACAATAAGGGAATATTTTAATCCGTAGTAAGAAAGTGCAAAAAATTACGAAAACTCAGTAATAAAATATATCGACAATAAATTGCAACGTTCGTATAATTAAACTGACGCTTTTAAATTAAAAATAGTTGTAACTTTTTTTAAAAAACTGTTGAAAGCGGTAATTATTTATGATAAAATCATAAGTGACTTAAAAGTATATAAAAAGGAGTAAAATTATGCCTAAAACTATTACTGACAATCAACAAAATATGAAGAACTGGCAAGATCAGAAATTCGGTATGTTTATTCACTGGGGTTTATTCTCTCAACCGGGTATCGGTTGTTGGTCAATGTACTGCGGTGCTATGGATATTGACGAATATGCTAAGCGCGCTAACGACTTTAATCCCGTTAAGTTCAACGCTAAAGAATGGGCTGATATCGCTAAGTCTGCCGGTATGAAGTATATGGTTCTTACTGCAAAGCACCACGATGGTTTCTCGCTTTGGGATAGTAAGTACTGCTTAAACGACCACACTTCTATGAATTGCCCCGCAAAGAAAGACTTTGTTAAGGACTTTACCGATGCTTGTCACGAAGCGGGTTTATTAACCGGTCTTTACTACTCTCCGCTTGACTGGAGATTCCCCGGTTTCTTCTTCCCCAGAATGTATAAGAGAAATGCTGATGCGTTAAGAGAACAAACTCACCGTCAACTTGAAGAACTTGTTTCTAACTACGGTAGAGTAGACCTTTTATGGTATGACGGCGGTGAAGATTACTGGCTTGGCCACGGTATCCACATGCACAAGTTCGGTAGACCCGCTGACTTTAAGACTAATCCGCAAGTTAAAGACTTCTGGCAAATGGACACTATTGACAGAATGGTTAGAACTAAGCAACCCGGTATTATTTGTAATAACCGTATTGCTGATAAGACTTACGGTGACTACTTTGCGCCCGAAAAGGTTATCGGTGAATTCAACATTGACGAACCTTGGGAAACTTGCGATACTATGACTAACACTTGGGAACACAACCCAGGTTCTAAAATCCGTTCTCTTAGAAACTGTATTCAACTTCTTGCGAAGGTTGTTTCTAACGGCGGTAACTTACTCTTAAATATCGGCCCTAAGCCGGACGGTTCTTTTGAAGAAAACGAAATCTCTCGTCTTAAAGAAATCGGCGCTTGGCTTGAAAAGTACGGCGAAAGTATTTACGGCACTCGCGGTGGTCCTATCAAGGTTGACCAAAGGGGTGGTACTACTAATAAAGACAACGTTATGTACTTCCACGTATTCGACTGGTCTGACGATGAAATTTATATGCCTGCAAAAGGTAACCCCGAAGTTACTTGCTTAAACGGCTTTAAGGTTAACGTTAGAAAAGAAGGTGACTACCTTGCAATTTCTATCCCGTTTGAAAATAGACAAGAAATTGATACCGTTCTTAAATTCACTTACGCTGAAAAGGTTACCGACGTGTTTGGTGGCGTAGTTGACTATGACGATATTTGTGCTAAGTCAATCTACAAAGACGATTCAGTTATCGTTGAACAACTCGACTAATATTAACAAAAATTAATATAAATAGACAAAAACGCATTTTTAATGCGTTTTTGTTTTTTGCAAAAATTACGATAAAATCGTGCGTTAACCCATAATACGACAAATTCGTTCAAAATAATACATTAAAATCGTTCAAAAACACTTTATTTTGAACGAAAAAGGTGTTACAATATAATTACTACCGACTAAGGAGAGAAATTATGGTACAAAACAAGGTTGTAATTTTGCAAGATAACGAGCAAGCGATAGAGAGTTTAAAAACGGCGATTTGTGAGATTGACGGGTTTGACGTTGTTGGGATTTCGCACGATGGTGAAGAGGGTTTGGCGCTCATTGAAAAATTAGAGCCTGATTTTGTTGTTTTGTGGCTGATACTAAAAAGTATTGACGGGTTTGGGGTTTTAGAAAGGTTAAAAGAAACAAACTCTAAAGCGAAAGTTTTAGTAGTATCTTCATTTATGAGTGAAAGCGTTATAAGTAGGGCGTTATCTTCCGGCGCAGTGTATTACATAGCAAAGCCGTTCAAGAGCGAGATTGTAAAATCAAGGCTTATTGAACTATCTGGTAAAGCGGAAGTTAGCAAAGAGTTTAGCGGGATAGAGAAGCGCAAGAGCACGCTTGACGAAAAGATTAGCAAAATCTTTATATCCGTTGGCATACCACCGCACATTAAGGGTTATTACTATTTAAGAGAAGGGGTAAAAATGGCGGTTGAAAACCCAGAGATAATAAACAATATAACCAAGCAACTCTATCCAAAAATAGGCGAAAGGTTTAATACCACCGCATCAAAGGTAGAAAGGGCTATTCGCCACGCCATAGAAGTTGCTTGCAATCGTGGAAGAATAGAAACGATAAATTCACTTCTTGGGATACGCGCTTATTCGATAAACGACAAGCCGACGAACGGTGAATTTATCGCACTTATTGCTGACAAAATGCTCCTTGAAGGCGCATAAAAATAAAAGACGGCTAATTGCCGTCTTTTTTATTTACTTATTTTATCTTCAAACTCTTTTCCGCGAATTAAATAGTCTATTGAAACGTTAAAATAATTAGATAAAGCTATTAGCATACTAACGTCGGGACTGCGTTTACCGTTTTCGTAGTGCGAAAGCGCTTCTCTGCTAATATCTAAATCAAGTGAAACTTGCAGTTGGCTAAGTTTTCGCTGTTTTCTAATTGTTTTTAAACCTAATAATTCCATAAATTACCTTGAC
>JAGCLN010000101.1 GCA_017646945.1 Clostridia bacterium
CAAACTTTCCATATAGTTGCCTTGAGAGAAAGAATTCATATCGAACTTATCAACCGCCCTTGCCGCCCAAAGCCTTAAAATTGAAACGGCTTCGCTATCCTTACCGGATATCATCATATCGTAGGGAACGGCTTCAACTTCGGTATAATCAACGAGCCTTGCTTTCATGCCCTTTTCAGTCCAAGTTTCTAAAACTCTACCGTCAAACTTAACTTTAAAAGTCTTATCTAAGCGTTGAATAAGCCACGCTTCGCCACCGGGAAGCCAAATATCAGGAAGTTCCATTTGCCAACCGTCAACGATTTTTTGCTTGAACAAGCCGTATTCGTACCTAATTGAAAAACCCATAGCAGGATAGTCGCAAGATGCTAAACCGTCCATATAACAAGCGGCAAGTCTACCTAAACCGCCGTTGCCAAGCCCTGCATCAGGTTCGTGTTCGTAAAGGTCTTCAAGCGAAAAGCCCTTAGAACTTAAAATATTATCTAAAACTTCTTCAAGCCCTAAGTTGTAAACGCTGTTTTTAAGTGTGCGACCAAGCAAGAATTCCATACAAAGATAATATACTCTCTTACCTTTCGCTTCCTTGATTTTATAGTGATAATTCTTTCTTTTTTCAAGTAAAATATCCCTAACCGACATTACTACCGCTTTATACACCTGATCTTCAGTTGCTTCTTGGAAAGTAACGCCGAAATATCTTGAAAGTTTGCCAAGAAGCAAGGTCTCGGCGTCTTTTTGAGTCATAGTAGTTTTGTTCATAGTTCTCCTTAAAGTAATTTATTGTAAACTTTTTCGTATTCCGTTGCCGATTTTTTCCACGAGAAATCTGTATCCATAGCCGTTTTAACTAACTTGTTCCAAGTTTCTTTATCACCATAAGTAAACACGGCGTCTTTTAAAACGTATAACATCTCGTGAGCGTTATAGTTATCAAACCTAAAACCGTTACCGCCTTTTCTATCAAGGTTATACGGTGTTATGCTATCGGCTAAACCACCCGTTTTTCTAACTACGGGTACAGTACCGTACTTCGCCGCTATCATTTGCGATAAACCGCACGGCTCGGACTTGGACGGCATTAAGAAAATATCCGCGCCCGAATAAATTTTTGACGATAAGTCTTTATTGTATGCAATAATCGTTCTGCATTTTGTATTGTACTCGTCTTGAACCTTTTTGAAAAATTCTTCGTATTGCTTTTCGCCCTTGCCAAGTATTACGAGTTGAACTTTTTCGCATAAAAGTTCATCGATAACGCACTTTAACAAGTCAACGCCCTTGTGACCAACGAGCCTTGATATCATAGCGATTATAGGAACGTTTTCCTTTTCGGGAAGACCGAGCATTTTTTGAAGTTCTTTTTTGCAAACCGCTTTGCCCGATAAATCGTTTGCCGTATACTTAGCAAAAGTTCTATCGTCAAGTTCAGGATTATATACCGTTTGGTCAATTCCGTTAAGAATGCCCACGGTTTTATAAGAAACCGCGTTCACTATCGGCGATAAGCCGTGTGAGAAGAAATCGTATTTAATTTCTTCCGCGTAAGTTGGCGATACGGTAGACACAACGTCCGAAAGTACCATAGCGCCTTTTAAAAGATTTATGCAATTATCGTATTCAAGGTCGGCATAACAACCGTCGTCAAGTCCGACAACGTCACCTAAAACTTCTTTGCCATACTTTCCTTGATATTCGATGTTATGGATTGTAAACATCGTTTTAATCTTATCGTAACCATACTCGTAACGATACTTGGTTTTAAGATAGATTACGGAAAGAGCCGACTGCCAGTCGTGAGCGTGCACGATGTCGGGATAAAAATCAAGATACCTCATAAGGTCAAGCGATGCTTTTGAGAAGAACGCAAACCTTTCGCCGTCATCGTAAAAACCGTATAAGCCATCTCTTAAAAAATAGAATTCGTTATCTAAGAAGTAAAACTTTACCCCTTCGTAATCGTATTCGAAAACACCGCAGTATTGATTTCTCCAAGAAAGCGGAACGTTAAAGTTGCCAACAAACCTAAGTTTATCGCGATAAAGGGAAGAAAAATCTTTATAAAGGGGGATAACCACCCTAACGTCAAACTCGCCGCTCTTTGCAAGCGCTTTGGGAAGTGAACCGATAACGTCTGCAAGACCGCCAGTCCCCGCAAAAGGATTTGCTTCGGACGCTATAAATAAAACGCTTTTCTTCTTTTGAATAACAACTTTATTTTTAGTAGTTTTAGCCATTTTTTCTCCTTAAACGATAATATTCTTGCTAATATAGAAGGGGTGAGTTTCGCAACCGGATAACACGCGCCTATCTTTTACCACAACGTTCTTATCCGCCACAATAGCGTTAAGAGTAACGTTTTCGCCGGTAATAGTTCCCTGCATTAAAATAGAGTTTTTAACCACCGTTCCCCTGCCGATTTTAACACCACGGAAAATGATAGAGTTTTCAACCGTGCCTTCGATTACGCAACCATCGGCAATTAATGAATTTTTAACTACCGCGTTTGCGCCGTAACGAGTGGGCGCGCTGTCTTTAACCTTAGTGTAAACGTCAACTTTTCTAAAAATTTCATCGCGAACGGAACGGTCTAAGAATTTAAGTGATTCGCTGTAATAACTTTGAAGTGAGTTAAGAGCAACGTAATATCCTTTGTGTTCGTATGCGAAAATTCTTAAACTGTTAACGTTTCTCGCAAGCACGTCTTTACCAAAATGGCTAAATCCGTGAGAGAAAGCGTCTGCAATCAAGGTTTGAAGTAAAGTTCTTTTAAGCAAGCAAACGTTAGTGTAAAGATTGATTTCGCCTTGAGTTCTCGGCGAGAAAGAAATTTCGTCTACCCTGCCGTTTTCTTCAAGCTCAACAACCATTTTATTTTGAACGTCTTTAACTTCGGCGGAATCTCTTTTAATGTAAACCAAAGTAACGTCTGCATTCTTTGCAACGTGTTCTTGCAAAATCTTATCGAAGTTTAAAGTGCAAACGTTATCGCAATCGGTCATAACAACGTATTCTTCATCAGAGCGAGCAAGGAAGTTCTTAGCGCCACGAAGGGCTTCTAAACGAGTGTTGTATAAAACGTTTTCTTTAAGACCGAACGGCGGAAGAATATGCAAACCACCACGGCGACGAGCCAAATCCCAGTCCTTACCCGAACCAACGTGGTCCATAAGCGATTGATAATTACTTTTCGTAATTAAGCCTACTTTCGTTACGCCTGAGTTTACAAGGTTTGACAAAGCAAAGTCGATAAGGCGGTATCTTCCACAAAAAGGAATAGAACCCATCGTTCTATCCTGCGTAAGTTCAGGAACGTTATTATCGTGAATATTTGAAAAAACTAAACCTAATGCGTTCATAATAAACCCCCTTAAACGTCCTTTTCAACCATTGCACCGGGCAATACGGTTTTACCTTTCGTAACGGTAACTCCGCCACCCACAACGGCAATTTGTCTATCATCGGTAACTCCGCCTACAACTGCGTTTTCTTCAATAACAACGTCTTCGGCAATAATAGAGTTTTCAACCACCGCGCCGTTTTTAATCTTAACACCGCTAAATATGATACTGTTTTTAACTACTGCGCCTTCTTCAACTTCAACGTTGTGAGAAAGTACGGAATTTTCTACGGTTCCGTAAATTTCGCAACCGGAAATTATGGCGCTGTTTACTACCCTTGCGTTATCGCTTATATAATGTGGCGGTTCAATGGGGTTTCTCGACCTAATTATCCAAGACTTTTCGTCTACTTGGAAGTTGGGCGTATCCCCAAGCAAGTCCATGTTAGCATCGTATAAAGAAGAAATCGTTCCCACGTCTTTCCAGTAACCGTAAAATTCGTAAGACATCATCTTCTCGCCGAGCGATAACATTCTTGGAAGAACGTCCCCACCGAAATCGTTACGGCTACCTTGAAGTTTTTCGTCTTCTTCTAAGTACTTGTAGAGTTTTTCCGCCTTGAAAATGTAAATACCCATTGACGCTAAGTCTGATTTAGGATTTTTAGGCTTTTCTTCAAACTCATAAATTTCCCCGTCTTCCTTAACGTTTAAAATACCAAAGCGAGATGCTTCTTCCATAGGAACTTTAAACGCCGCGATAGTACAATCGGCATTGTTTCTAATATGGTGGTCAAGCATCTTCGCATAGTCCATTTTATAAATATGGTCGCCGGAAAGAATTAAAACGTGCTCGGGATTGTAACGCTTGATAAAATACATATTTTGATATATTGCGTTAGCCGTACCCTTAAACCATTCCGAACCTTCTTTCGCTTGATAGGGCGATAAAATGTGAACGCCACCGAAGTTTCTATCTAAGTCCCACGGTTGACCGTTGCCGATATATTCGTTCAATATAAGCGGTTGATACTGCGTTAAAACGCCTACCGTATCAATACCCGAGTTTACGCAGTTTGAAAGCGGAAAGTCGATAATTCTATACTTACCGCCAAACGAAACCGCAGGTTTTGCTATTTTGTTAGTGATCGCGTAAAGTCTGCTACCTTGACAACCTGCAAGTAACTTAGCAATACACTTCTTTTTGGCTAACATATTTTATCCCCCTACAATATTTTTTCAAGATAAATAAACGAGA
>JAGCLN010000102.1 GCA_017646945.1 Clostridia bacterium
GACGGGGCGATTACGATAGACCTAAGTGGTCATCGTAAATGCAACGGCTTGGCAGTAACGCAGTATTGCGCCGTTTATAACGGCTTAAAAAAAGCCCTAGATTTGCATAAAACAAATCTAGGGACGATTGATTAGTTACTATCGTGGTACCACCCTATTTCCCTAAACCAAGTTTAGGCTCAAGTCAAGTTCTAACAAACTTTATGCCGTGGTAACGGGGCAAGCCGTAGCCACCTACTATTAGTTCAATGGCTCTGCTCCGGAACGAGACTTATAAACTCAGCCCTATTGACTCACACCTACCGCCAACTCTCTGAAAGCGACTAACGAATTTACAATAATTCCATCAATGCATTTATGGTAAATATTCAAATTACGATAATTATATCAACGATTTTGCCCCTTGTCAATTATTTTCAACGGGTTTAACTACTTTACTTAAATATTTTTTTAAGATTTTCGTTAGCATAATCAGTAATGATTATGTTCGTTCCAAGTTCTTTGTGAAGTTCGCGTTGGCGCTTAGCCGTTTTGGGAAGCACGCTTATCGTTACGGCGTTTAGTTTAACCCCTGCGGAAATTTCACTTCTACCGTCGCCGACTACTAAAACGTTCTCACCGCTAATACCAAGGTCTGATACCAAACGAAACATAACTTCGTCCTTAGGGATTTTTTCTTCCCAAGTAGAACCCAAAATATCTTCAACAACCTTTCCTTTACCGATATCAAAGCCGATGCCCAAAACTTCTTCGTACATACCCATCGGGGGAACTACGCTTTTATCCACAACCGCGCCGGTTACAAAGTAGTTTTTAACGCCGTTATCAAACAAAAACTGCATAAACTCTTTCGAGCCTTTTACTAAAAATTCTTCGGGGTTTTTCTTGGCTTTTTCAAGGTTTTTATCCCTACAAAACCTGTTTAAAACTTGCTCGTAAACCCAAAAGAGTTTGGGTGTTACTTCTTTCAAATAGGCAAGGTACTCGCCAGGCTCGGCAAAATCTTCAAACTTTTCTTCGCCTTGCCAAATAAGTCGAATTATTTGCGAGTTCGTTTCGCTATTAAACTTACCGTTTGTAAGTTCTTGATTGCGCCTTATCGCCCATTCCATTTGAGTAAGAGCGGAAAGCCCTGCGCTTTCAATGCAGAACCTATCGGTTTCTTCCAAAGGTTCACTATCGCAAAGGGATACTAATCGATTGATGTTTTCTTCGCTAACTAAATTTTCGGGTATACCGTTTACCGCGGTATCGTATAACACCCTACTCATAACGGGTGGCCAGTTGCGAATTAAAGAGTGCGTTCCGTCAATATCGTGAAAGGCGCAAACGATTTTTCTATCTTTTACGGCGTTTATAACTTCAATACCGAGCGCGTTTTCAGTAGTTATTAGCATAGATTAAATTCCTTCTAAGCAAGCGTCCACAATTTCAGAAAGTTTACCGGTAGCAAGACCGATTGCACGGTCCGCCGCCCCGTAATAAACGTATAAAGTATCCGTTTCGTAATCGGCATACGGCGTACAGGGGAATACCGAGTTATCGCTGTTGCCGTGAAGTTCATATTCTTTTTCGGGCATCATGAGATAACTTGAAGTCTTACCTATTACTTTCCAAGGCTCGTTAAGGTCTAAAAGGATTGCGCCCATGTAGTAATAAGTTCCGCACGCGGTAGCGGCAACGCCGTGAATAATATCAAGCCAACCCTTATCCGTTTTGATTGCGGGGGTAGGACCGATTTTAACGGTGTTCCAGAACTTATAACCTTGGTGAAGCACGGGGCGGAAATTACCCCAGTGAATAAGGTCAGGCGATTCGCTTATCCAAATTTCACCGCTACAAGCGGACGGATAATCGTAAGGCCTATCAAGTTTATAATACATTCCGTTAATCTTTTCAGGGAATATGCTTGCGCCACGATTTCTCGGCGCGGTAATGATTGAAATAGGCTCGTAAGACGTGAAGTCTTTGGTCTTGCCAAGCAAACCAACGGGAGAAAGCCAACTGCCTTTCATCATAACAGGAGTTACGATATAAGAGGTATCGTAAATCTTAGTTATGCGGTTATCAATGAAATGCTTGGTGAGATTGAAAGGCTCAACGTCAGGCATTTTGATAAAATTTTCATCGGAAAGTTCAAAGTGAATACCGTCTTTACTTCTTGCAATACGGGTTTCGCCAACGTCTGTTCCCTCGCCTTCGGCAGCGTAATCAACAACGGAAACGAGCATAATGAACTCGTCGTTATACTTAACTACAGCGGGATTGTAAAGTTGAGCGATTCCCGGGTAATCGTTAACGTGCATAACGGGTTCGGGATATCTAGTTAAAAGTTTAGTTGCATCTTTTTTGAACTTTTGTCCACTCATAATAAAACTCCATAGATCTTTTATTAGTTATATTATATATGTTATTTTATTAAATGTAAATAAACAAAAACAAACTTTTCTATTAATAAAAATAAACTTGAAAGGATAAATTTTTAAGGTAAAGCGTTTTTACCATTTACTTTTAGTTTTAGATAAGATATAATAGGTTTTGTACAGTTTGTATATACTAAAAGGAGTTTTTATGGACGAAAAAGTTAGAGTTTATTTAGCAAAACAGTACGACCTTGTTGTTGGCGATACTTTTCAACTTTTTTATAGGGGAATCGTGGAAGCACCCAACCCCTACTGCTACTCGATAGTAGCGCTTTGCGAAAAAGGTAAAAGTTTTCCAAGATATTTCGAATATACACCACAAGAAGAAGGTAGGCACGTTTTAACCGTTTCTATCTACAACGCTGAAAGAAAACTTCTTGGCAGAGCGGAAACGGTTCTCAACGTAGTTTCGGCAACCGCGCCTAAAAAACAAGTTAACGTTTTATGCGTGGGCGATTCTCTCACTCAAAACGGCGTTTGGGTGGCGGAACTTAATAGAAGAATTTCTCAAACGGACGGCGAGCCCAAAGGCAACGGCTTTACCAACGTTAATTTCGTTGGAACTTGCTCGGCAAAGGGCGTTGAGTTTGAAGGTTACGGCGGTTGGCAATGGGTAAGTTACACCTGCACTAAGGCAGGCGCGATTTGGGTTCAAGCGCCAAACGATAAAACGGAACAAGACCAACACTCGCTTTGGAAAGACGAGAACGGCAATATTTGGCAGATTGAAACTTTGCAAGTTGACTATCTTAAACTCAATAGATTTAAAGACCACCAAGGCGAAGCGCCCAAGAAAGGCATTCTCACCCACTATAAAAACGCGGTTGATACTCGCCCGATAGAATTCTTCTCATCAAGCCCCGATAGAGTTAGCCCTTTCTATAACGAACAAAGTGGTGAAATCGACTTTAATTATTACACTCAAAAACTCGGCAAGGGGGATATTGACGTAGTTTATATACTTCTCGGCGCTAACGGACTTATGCGACAAATCGCTATGAATAACACAAGGCGCGATTACTGTAAACTCGTAAAAGAAGAAGTTAGAGAACTCGTTGACAAGATAAAGAAAGGAAATAAAAACGTTAAGATTAAACTTATCGCTCCGCCTATTCCGTCTTGCAGGGGTGGTATCGGCAGTAATTACGGCGCGGAACTTCCCTTTGCAGACCTTTACGATATTATCCACTACACTATGGAACTCAATATCGCTTACGAAGAATTAGCGTGTGAAGACGGGTATAAAGACTTTGTTGAAAGTATCCACTTAACCGGTCAATTCGATGCGGAATATTCTTATCCGCACATTCAAAAGCCGGTAAACGCAAGGTCTTCAATAACCGAGTGGCTTGACACTAACGGCGTTCACCCCACTAACGAAGGTTCCTATCAAATTGCAGACGCGGTTTATAGAAACTTAATTAAAGAATTAAATAAGATATAATAAAAAAGGAGAATTATTATGGCTAACGTATGTGTTATTACAGGTGGCGGTAGCGGTATGGGACTTGAAGCCGCTAAATTTATGCCAAAAGACAAAATTATAGTTATTTCAGGCAGAACTTTATCTAAACTTGAAGGCGCGGTTGAAGAACTTAAAGCGCTCGGATTTGAGGCTTACGCTAAAACTTGCGATACGTCAAGCAGAGAAAGCGTTAAAGAACTCGTGGAATTTGCTGCATCATTAGGCGAAGTTAAAAACGTTATCAACTCCGCAGGCGTATCACCCGCTATGAAGGGAACCCAAGAAAGCATTTTAAGAATTAACGCTCTCGGCACCGTTTATATCAACCAAGAATTTTCAAAAGTTATGAATCCAGGTAGCGTTATAGTTGACGTATCTTCAAATTCGGCATACATTTTACCTTCTTTCATTATTCCTAAAAAGGCATATCGCCTTGCTGAAACAGACGAAGGTGCATTCCTTAAAAAACTTATAAAAAGATCCAACCTTGCCAAAGGCGAATACCAAAAGAAAGGCTTTGCTTATTCCCTTTCTAAAAACTTCGTTGTGTGGTACGCTAAAAAATGTGCGTTTGAGTACGGTTTAAAAGGTATTCGCGTTGTATCGTTAAGCCCAGGTCTTATAGCAACGGGCATGGGCAATCTTGAAAAAGAAGACGGTGGAATGCTTATTCCTTTCTCTGCCGAAGAGCGCATGGGTAAACCCGAAGAATTAGGCTATGCGTTAGCAACCGTTGCTGATGAAAGAAACGGTTACCTCGCCGGCGTTGACGTTTTGTGTGACGGCGGTTCAACCAACGGCATGAAAGTATTTAAGAAAAAGAAAAAGTAATTATACAAAATTTAAAGGTGTGACGATTCTTCACACCTTTTTAAATGCCTATTTAAAAAACTAGTAAAACAATCTTTACAAGGCTTAAAAATAATGTTATAATAAAACAAAAAAAGGGGATAATTTATGAGTTTTTTAAAAGGCAAAACAGCAATTATAACAGGCGCGGGCTACGCGGTTTTATCTGACGGCAGATGCGGTTCTATTGGCTACGGTATTGCTACCGCTTACGCTAAAGAAGGCGCAAACTTAGTAATTACCGGTAGAAACGTTTCTAAACTTGAAAAGGCAAAAGAAGAACTTGAACGCTTATACGGTATTGAAGTTCTTATTTTCCAAGCAGATATTTCAGCCGGAGCAGATAACGAAGCAACTGCCAATATGGTAGTTGAAGGTACTATCAAAAAGTTTGGTAGGATTGACGTTTTAATTAATAACGCCCAAGCATCAGCATCAGGCGTAACCATTCAAGACCATACTACCGACCAATTTAATTTGGCTATGTATTCCGGCCTATACGCCGCTTTTTATTATATGAAGGCGTGCTACCCTTACCTTAAAGAAACTAAAGGTAGCATTGTAAACTTCGCTTCTGGCGCAGGCTTATTCGGTAACTACGGTCAATGTTCTTACGCTGCCGCTAAGGAAGGTATTAGAGGTTTATCAAGAGTTGCTGCAACCGAATGGGCTAAAGACGGCATTAATACTAACGTTATTTGCCCTCTCGCTTGGACTAGCCAACTTGAAAACTTTGAAAAGGCTTATCCGGACGCGTTTAAGGCAAACGTAAAAATGCCACCAGCCGGTCACTTTGGCGATCCCGAAACTGAAATCGGTAGAGTTTGCGTTCAACTTGCAAACCCTGACTTTAAGTATTTAAACGGTGAAACTTTAACGCTTGAAGGCGGTATGGGTTTACGCCCCTAAACTAACTTTAAACAAATTAAAAAACGCTTGGTTTTCCAAGCGTTTTTTTAATCGTAAAAATTGAGCAAGATTATCAATTTTAATTTTTGACTTATCAAAAACAAAAAACTCATTATTTGTCCCATGATAAACCACAAGCAAGTTGCCGTCTTTATCAACAACTTTACTGTTTTTGAAATACTCTTGCTTGTTGTGATAAAGGTGTATTTCCGTCAGAGTCTTTTAGAGAGAATTTAATTCCTTGCTTATTTCTACTGCCCTTCCCACTATCTCGTCCTGTCTCGATTGCACTTGTGCTTCTGGCATTTCCTTTTTGAGCCATTTGAGAAACTTGTATATCTGCTCGTCCGTTTTGAGTCTTAACGCTATCAACACTTTGTTCTCTTCTGCCATTTTCATAGTTGCCAATACCTTCATCAATGCTTCTTCCATAATCAATGTTACC
>JAGCLN010000005.1 GCA_017646945.1 Clostridia bacterium
AGCATTTTATCATCGCAAACTTCTATTGACGCGGGCGGATTAAATACCGGTATGCCCAACTTTTCAAGCATTAAACCTAAATACTTATCCTTATCCAAAAAGACGCAAAAATCATACCCGTCGTAAGACGAAACAAGCTCGGAATTTTCGTTAACGTAAACGCCGTAAGCGTTTTTTAATACCGTTACTTCTACCCCAAGATTTTTAAGTTCTTCTTCAATAGACGATACTTGATAATTAAGTTGTTCCGCATCGTAATAGGCGTTGCGAATAATTAAACACTTCATTTGCTATCCTTTTTACCTATATAGGTAAAACTATTTTAACACTATTTATTTAAATATTCAAGTGGAAAACTAATTTTGAGTAAAAGAATTTAACTCTTTATTGTAAAAATAGCCCACGCCGTTTAAAATGCGTTCGATTTCTTCCATAGGTTCGTCTTCAGATAGACAATAGTCTTCAAGTGATGAATATTTATTTCTCAACGCGGTGTTTACAACACTCAATAATAAAAACGGGTCTTTTATCATAATCTTAAAAAGAAAAGGCGCCTTATAAGGCGCCTTTAAAATAATTAATAGTTTTCTTTTCTTACTTCAAAGTATGCCTTGGGGTGAGCGCATACAGGGCAAACTTCTAATGCGTTTTTGCCGGTGTGAAGGTGACCACAGTTTCTGCATTCCCAAACCACTTCTTCATCTTTAGCAAAAGCCTTTGCATCTTTTACGTTTGCTAAGAGCGCAAGATATCTATCTTCGTGAGATTTTTCAATTTTTGCTACCATTCTAAATTGAGCAGCGATTGCTTTAAAGCCTTCAGCGTCTGCTTCTTCAGCCATACGCTTATACATTTCGGTCCATTCCCCGTTTTCGCCTGCAGCTGCTGCTACAAGGTTTTCAGCGGTGTTACCAAGTTCACCAAGGTGCTTGAACCATAATTTTGCGTGTTCTTTTTCGTTATCAGCGGTCTTTAAGAACAATTCAGCAATTTGTTCATAACCTTCTTTCTTCGCTACACTTGCAAAATAAGTGTATTTGTTACGCGCTTGGCTTTCGCCTGCAAATGCTTCTCTTAAATTCATTTCGGTTTTAGTACCTTTAAGTTCCATAATATTTCTCCTTAATATTTGTTTTGTTATTTTACGGCTAAGCCGTTAGTTCAAATTTAAACAGTTGTGACATACGCCCTTAAACGTTACGTCAATCTCATCAACGCGATTATCGTTTGTAAACCCACTCGAATTTAAACAAGAAAGGTCAACTCCGTCAATATCAACTACTGCGTTACACACCTTGCATTGAAAGTGAGCGTGTGCGCCAAGAGTTTTATCAAACCTATCACCACCATCTACCATTACCTTTTGAATAACGCCTTCTTTTATAAGCGCGTTTAGGTTGCGATATACCGTTGCAATATTGATTGACGGCATTTGCTCTTTGCACCTTGCCAAAACCACATCCGCCGTAGGATGGTCGGAACTATTTAATACCGCGTTGTAAACTACTACTCTTTGTTTACTCATTTCCGATCTCCTTTTAAACTGATAATGATTATCACTATCAATATTATATATTAGGAAAAAGGACTTGTCAATAGTTTTTTGAAAAATTTTTTAATATTTTTTTCAGTTTATTTTGCAAGTGTTAAATTTTTAATTTTGATATTGATTTTATACGATAATCGTGATAAAATCTTTATGTAAAATTCTAAGAA
>JAGCLN010000103.1 GCA_017646945.1 Clostridia bacterium
GCAGATATTGATGCAGTAATTATCGCAGTTCCGCACTACGAACACCCAAAATACGCAATAAAGGCGTTCAATCAAGGTAAGCACGTTCTTTTAGAAAAACCCGCAGGCGTTTATACTAAGCAAGTTAGGGAGATGAATGAGGTTTCTAAAAACACGAATAAACTTTTTTCAATGATGTATAATCAAAGAACGAATCCCTTGTACAAAAAGATGCACGAGTTAATTAGCGGAGGCGAACTTGGTAAGGTTAGAAGGGTTAACTGGATTATAACTAACTGGTTTAGAACGCAATACTATTTCGATTCGGGCGCGTGGAGAGCGACTTGGGTTGGCGAAGGCGGTGGTGTTTTAATGAATCAATGCCCGCATCAACTTGATTTATTACAATGGATTGTTGGCGAAATGCCCACTAAAGTTCACGCTTTTTGCCATTATGGAAAGTGGCACGATATCGAAACGGAAGACGATGTTACGGCGTATATGGAATTTCCAAGCGGTGCAACGGGCGCGTTTATAACTACTACTGCCGATGCTCCCGGTTCAAACAGGCTTGAAGTAACTTGTTCAAAGGGTAAACTTCTTTGTGAAAGGGATAAATTGACGGTATATAAACTTAAAACCGATTTAAAAGAGTATATTGAAACTTGTCAAAACGGTTTTTCAATGCCTGAATGCGAAGTTTTTGAGTACGAGCAAGATTATAAAAACAATACTCAACATAATGGAATTATCAATAATTTCACCAACGCAATTTTGGGTATTGAAGAATTATTCGTTGACGGTAAAGAAGGTATCAAATGCGTTGAACTTATAAACTCTATGCTATTATCTTCATGGCTTGATAAAACGGTAAGCTTACCGGTTGACGAAGACTTGTATTATTTAGAACTTTCAAAGCGCTCAAAAAACTCTAAGTATAAAGAGTGTAGTAGCGTGTTCATTGATAATTCTTCGTCTTACGGCGGAACAAAGTAGGGTATAAAAAAATAGTTGCCGATTTAGGCAACTATTTTTATTTTGCGTATGATAAAAGAGTTACCACTTGGGTAACTCTTTTTGTTACTCTTTAATTACAATTACTTAGATGCTTTTAAAGCGTTGAATTTCTTCATAAGACCAGACTTCTTGTTAGCAGCAGTATTCTTAGCGTAAATACCCTTTGCAACTGCTTTATCAAGAGCAGCCATAGTAGCGGGTAACGCTGCTTGTGCTTCTTCAAGATTACCAGCATCAAGCATAGCGTTAAAATTCTTAATGTAAGTTCTTACTTCAGATTTATCGCTTTTGTTGATTGCTGCTTTTTTCTGGTTAACGAGAACGCGCTTTTTAGCCGATTTAATATTAGGCATGTCTATCTCCTTTTAAGTGGTACTTCAATTAAACTATGGATATTTTAACACACTTTTTTCACTATTGCAACTTTTTTTTAATACATTTATTAAATAGAATTAATTTTTTTGCCTAAAATTTTCAAGTTAAGTCTATTATAAGGCTCAACTAAATAAAATATCGTTGAGTTATATGAAAAATTTTAACGAAAATTTGCCGATAGGCGTATTTGATAGTGGAATAGGCGGGCTTTGCGTATTAAAAGATTTGCAAAACTATTTTCCAAGCGAAAACTTCGTTTATTACGGCGACAACTTAAAAGCCCCCTACGGCAATAAAGATATATCCACCTTAAAAGCTCTTACTATAAACTCGCTAAACCTTTTAACTAACGAAAAGGTCAAAGCGATAGTTATAGGTTGCAACACCCTTTCTGCTAATCTATATAAATTTATTAAAGAAAGCGTGCGCGTGTCGGTTATAAAAACTTTACCGCCTATTTGTAATGATAGGAATAAGGCTTTACTTTGCACGGTTAAAACGGCAAATAGTTCTTTCGTTAAAAGGAACTTTAAAGGAAAGGTGATTGCTCTTGAAGATTTGGCTATTCAAATTGAGAAAAACGCGCTCAATTTATCTAAAATAGACCTATCAAACGTGGCTAGTGTGATACCTTTGACCACCACCGAAGTGGTGTTGGGGTGCACTCATTACCACCTTGTTAAAACACACCTTGAAAACCTAATAAAAATCCCCGTTACCGATAGTTACGAAACCGTTAAATATCAACTTGAACTTGAACTTAAAAAGCATAAGCTTTTTAAAAATTTAGGAAAAGGCGAAATTAAGTTTATAGGCGAGTGTGCCAATTTTAATGAGAAAATTTTTAAAACAATTCTTTAAAATTGTTATCGGTGGTCAAAAAAAACAAAAAAATTGAAAAAAAATTACAAAAAGTTACCGAAAGTGGTTGCAAGTTACCAAAAAGTATGATATTATAGACGTGTAAATCGAAAAAAAGGGGGATGGTTTATGCTTTTCGGCGAATACGACCACCAAGTTGACGCTAAAAACAGAATAAGAATACCGAGCAAGCTTAAATCGGAACTCGGTTCGGATTACGTATTTATGAAAGGCGCGGCAAAGTGCATTAGCGTTTATCCCGCAAGCAAGGTTGACGAACTCGTTGGTTCGTTTGCAGGCCTTAGTGCGTTCGATGCGGAAGCACAGGAATCGTTTGCGGAATTCATGTCGTCTTTCTATCCCGGTGACGAAGACGGTCAAGGCAGAGTAGTTCTTCCTGAAAAGTTGAGAGAGTACGCCGGCATTGATAAAGAAGTTGTTACTATCGGTATGGTAAACCACATTGATATTTACAGCAAGGAAGAGCGTGAAAGACTTAAAAAGGAAAAGACCTATCAAGAAAGGATTTCGCTTTTAAAGGACAGGCTTAAATAATGGAATTTTCGCACTATTCCGTAATGCTTAACGAGTGTTTAGACGGGTTAGCCGTTAAAAAGGGCGGAACGTACTTTGACGGAACGCTTGGCGGTGGTGGTCACTCTGAAGCAATACTTAAAAAATTAGGTGGAGAAGGGTTTTTATTTTCCACGGATTTAGACGACGATGCTATTTTATCGGCAACGAATAGGCTTAAAGAGTTTAAAAACTTCAAAGCGGTAAAATCAAACTTTAAAAACTTTAAAGAAGTTGCTGATAGTTTAGGTGTTGATAAAGTTGACGGCGCTATACTCGATCTTGGTGTTAGTTCATATCAACTTGATAACCGCGAACGTGGGTTTTCATATATGAGTTTGGAAACTCGCCTTGATATGCGTATGGATAGGCAAAAAGAGTTTTCGGCATACGAACTTGTAAATAATTATAGCGAAAC
>JAGCLN010000104.1 GCA_017646945.1 Clostridia bacterium
TAAGAGGACCACCCGAAGTCTTTTCATATTTTAGCATAGTTTTTATATTATTGCAAGCAATTTAACGCCGTTTTTTAAAATTTTTTAGGCGGTTTCGCCCCTAATATCGAATAATACGTACATTCCAACTTTCCGTTGTAAATTTTGCGCTTTTTATCGGCTTTTTTACCAAACAATCTCTCAAAATCACTAACGGGTGTTATTGCAAAAACCGACCAGTTTTCGAGTTTTTTGTAAACAAACCCAAAATCTTTGTAAAGTTTTACTATCTGGTTTCTATCGGAAATTCTCTCACCGTACGGTGGATTAGTAACGATAACGCCGTAAGGCTTGTTTGAAGAAAATTCACGCATATCCTTGCACTCAAACTGAATTATATCGGCAACGCCCGCCTTTTTAGCGTGCGCCCTTGCAAGCTTGATTTGGCTATCTTCAATATCGTAGCCATACAAGGTTACCCCACTCGGCTCAACGATATTATCCCTTGCGGTTTTAAGCATTTCTTCATAGAAAGTTGTATCAAACTTTTCAAAGTGCAAAAAGTCAAAATCTCGGTTTAGACCGGACGGGATATTTTTGATTATCATACCGGCTTCAATAAGTATCGTACCACTACCGCAAAAAGGGTCAACCAAAACCTTACTCTTATTCCAAATTGAAAGGTCTAACAAACACGATGCAACATTTTCTTTAATAGGCGCGTCGCCCACCGAAGTTCTGTATCCGCGTTTGTGAAGTGGCTCGCCGGAAGTGTTTATATTTACGGTTACGAAATCACGCCTAATTGAAATTTCAATCTTGTGATTAAACCCCGTTTCGTTAAGTTTGGTTTTATACGCGTTTTCAAGCCTTTTGCAAATCGCCTTTTTGCACACGGAAGAAACCGCTTGTATCGAATTGAGTTTAGATTCGAAAATATCGGCGTAAACGGTGATTTTAGAACTCTTGTCAATATAATCTTCAAAACTAAGTTTTGAAATCTCGTCAAACAACTGGTCGAAAGTTACCGCCTTAAAACTGCCAACGGTAATATACACCCTACTTGCCGTTCGCATATTAAGGTTAAGCGTGGCAACGGTCTTTATATCGCCGTCAAGCGAAATTCTACCGTTGACAGCCTGAGAATCGCTACCCGTAAGTTTATAAAGTTCTCTTTTTACAACACCTTCAAGCCCTGACGGTGCAGAAACCGTTATCTTCATTAAAATGCATCCGTAATGATATTTACGCTACCATCCATTACTTCAACCACTAAAAAGGAAACTTCAACGTCGCTTTCCCCTTTCGATTTTAAGTAATAAGTCGCTATATCTCTATACTTTTTTTGTTTTTTGTAATCAACCGCTTCGGCAGGCGTTCCAAACCTGCTACTCGTTCTCGTTTTAACTTCTGCAAACACGAGCGTTTCACCCTTTTTGCAAACGATATCCGCTTCGCCAAACGGTGTTACGTAATTTGTTAAAATCACCTTATATCCTTGTTTTTTAAGTTGTTTAACGGCTATCTTTTCGCCAGTTAACCCCAAAAGTTTTTTATAAAGGTTCTTCGGTGAATTTTGCAAGGTCCTATCTCCTTAATTTTTTCAATATGCTCTTTCGTGCCGTAA
>JAGCLN010000105.1 GCA_017646945.1 Clostridia bacterium
ACTCAAAGTTTAATCAGCGTGAGGTTTTAAGCCGTTAGAAACAAGCAAGACAAGGCTCGGCAAGGATTTGTCGGGCACAATTGACCTTTGTGGTCATTGTGGTCGCAAAGACTTGACAGAAACGCAGTATTGCGCCGTTTATAACGGCTTAAAAGCCGAGAAACTCCACCCCTTTCAACAACGTTTCGTTTAAAATATCGTTTTTCAAGGAATAGAGAATAATTTTTCCTTCACGACGGTATTTGACAATGCCGATATCACGAAGGGTTTTTAGCTGATGCGATACGGTGGTTTGATTGAAGTTTAACATTGACGATAGGTCGGTTACGCACATTTCGGAAATGGCTAGTGCGGATATTATCTTTATCCTTGTTAAATCGGAAAAGACGCTAAAAAAACTCACTAATTCTTCAAGTATTTCATCAGACGGTATGTAATTTTCTACAAGACCAACCGTCTTTTTGTCTAAAAGTAAAACGGGTTTAGATAAACTCATAAACGCTCCCCCTTTTTACTTGATAGAATAATGGTAATAAACGTAGGAAAATATGTCAACTTTAACATACTGAAATAAAAGTCGCATATTGTAGTTATATAAGAATTTATGTAAAAGGAGTAAAATATGAACACAACTAATCTTGCTTTTTTAGGATTATTGTTTCTACTTACGACAAATTCTACCATTAGTTCAACCCAAGCGTTGTTGCTACTCGCTCTACTTACTACCACCGCTTGCTGTTGCTTAGGAAACACAGTAAATAACGGCTAAAAATAACGAAATACTATTGAAAAAACAAAATCCATAGTGTATACTACTTTCATAAGGAGAAATACCTATGGATTTTGAAATTATTGACTTTCATATGCACCCGTATCTTAACGATATAGACTGCACTTGCATTCACCGCTCGGCAGTAACGATATCGGTTGACGAAACTCCGCGTATTATGAGAGAGAACGGCGTTTCAAAGTTTTGCGGTTCGGTTGTTACTCACGATAGAACTTCTACGGTGGAAACGGACTGGGAACTTTTGAAAAGTTTGAACGATTGCGCTATTACGCTTAAAGATTATTACAAGGGCGCATATATTCACGGTTGCCACGTTCACCCTAACTTTATTGAAGAATCAATTAAGGAAATAGATAGGTTTAAGGCAAGCGGAACTAACCTTATAGGCGAACTCGTTCCGTGGCGATTTCACTACAACGAGTACGCAAGTGATAATATGAAAACCATTCTCGATTATGCGAGCGAAAAGGGTATGATTTTAAGTATTCACCCCACAACGCCCGACGATATGGACAACCTTTGCGAAAACCACCCAAACCTTATTATAGTAGGCGCGCACCCCGGCGAAGGCGAACAGTATATCCGCCACGTTGAAAGGGCTAAAAAATATAAAAATTACTACGTTGACTTATCCGGTAGCGGTATTCATCGCTACGGCGCAACGAAGCGCTTAGTTAATGAAATAGGGGCTGATAAGGTGATTTTCGGCTCGGATTACGCTATTTGCAATCTTCAAATGTACGTTGACGGGGTTAAAAACGATTACCTTTTATCAACGGAAGAAAAACGCTTGATATTATCTGAAAACGCTAAACGCATACTCAATATTTAAACTATGGAATTTGAAATTATCGACTTTCACGCTCACCCTTACGAGAGTGAAAAAAACTGTATATGCATTCACCCTACCGCAATTAAACGCTCGGCAAACGAGTTTATAAAAGATATGGATAGATGCGGTGTTAATTTGTGTTGTGGTTCGGTTGTATCGCTTGACAAAAAGCCGGAAAATCTTTCTTGGTGGGAGCATATTAAACCGTTAAACGATGAAGCGCTTGAAATTAAGAAACTCTACGGCGATAGAATTTTCCCCGGCGTAACTATTCACCCAGAAAGCGTTGAAACTTCCATTGAAGAAATAGATAGGTTTTTAGCAAACGGGATAAACCTTATAGGCGAACTCGTGTGGTACGTTCAAGGCTATAATACCTATTGCTCGAAGAATATGCAAACTATTTTAGACTACGCAAGCGAAAAAGGTATGGTTTTATCCGTTCACCCCACCGATTACGACGATATGGATAAACTTTGCGAAAACCATCCAAACCTTATTATCGTTGGCGCGCACCCGAGCGAAAACGAAGCGTTTATTCGCCACGTTGAAAGGGCTAAGAAGTATAAAAATTACTATATTGATTTATCGGGTGGCGGAATTTACCGCTACGGTATGACGAGAAGGCTTGTTAACGAAATAGGCGCGGAAAAAATCTTATTCGGTTCGGACTACCCTATTTGCAATCTTCAAATGTACGTTGACGGGGTTAGAAACGACAATCTTTTAACTAAGGAAGAAAAACGCTTAATACTTAGCGATAACGCAAAACGCATACTTAAAATATAAAATAAAAAAGCACCGGTTGGCGCTTTTTTATTTTAGACTTTTTCTATACTCGTTTGGGGTTACGCCCACTCGTTTTACAAACTGCTTGG
>JAGCLN010000106.1 GCA_017646945.1 Clostridia bacterium
TAAACTTTCATAACGGGGTCAAGCCGAAAAAGGCTCGTTTTGTAGGGAAGGTAGCCGTAAAGCATAAGCCCTGAACGAACGGCGTTAAACTCGTAATCTTTACCAAGCAATATTCCACCGCTTGCCGAAAGGTGCAAACACGCGTTTTCGTAATAGTTTTTAACCGCATCGCTAAGCGCAATAAACTTTGACCTTTGCTCTTTAGCATACCTTTTGTTTTGGCTATCGCCAAGGTGCGAATACGCGCCCGTTACGTTTAGGTTAAACTGCGATGCAATATTCAAAATATCGCCCACTTCGTTTATAGTGCTTGCGCCAAGCCTGTTCATACCCGTATTTAGTTTTATTTGAACGCTTGCGGTAGTCGATAGCCTTTGGCAAACTTCCGCAATTTCTATAACTTGCCGTTTATCGCAAACGGTTAAGGTTATATCTTTTAAAACCAAGTTTTCTAACTGTTCTTTATCGGCGGGGGTTAAAAGCAAAATTTCTTTATCGATACCGCTAAGCCTTAAAGTTAAGGCTTCGTTAGCGAGCGAAACGCAATACCCGTCAACCAAAGTATAAAGGGAATTTGCAACGCCTACTAAACCGTGCCCGTAAGCATCTGATTTAACAACGGCGTAAAACTTAGTTCGCTTATCTATTAATGATTTTACGCGCTCGGCGTTTTGATTAAGATTTTTTAAAGAAACTTCGCAAATTATCGGTAAGGACATTTTAATACTCCGCCCTTTAATAATATGCCGATACTCGCTCTTATGTTATGGTATAAAAACTATAAAACTATGCAATAATAATTTTATGAATTTTTTGCTTGGCTTAATCGTAGGATTGATAATCGGCGCAAACCTATCGCTAATTATCACTGCAATCTTTACGATAAATAGAAAATCTAAATAATTTTACCGCCGTCAACGGTAATAGTCTTGGTAGCGTACTTTTCAAAAGCAGGCTTGTGCGAAATAACGATAAGGGTTTTGCCGAGCGTGGATAAAGACTTTGCCACTTCTTCTTCCGTTTTGCTATCGAGCGCGGAAGTAGGCTCGTCAAGAATAATAATCGGCGAGTTACTGTAAACCGCCCTTGCTATCGCTAAGCGTTGTTCTTGACCTTCGGATAAACGGAATTTATCGTTTAAAAGGGTATCTTCCTTAAACTCAAAACTGTCAACCGTAGAATAAATGCAAGCAGTTTTTAAAGCAAGTTTTAATCTTTCTTCGTCATATTCGCTATTGAATATGACGTTTTCTTTTACCGAACCCGAGAATATCATATTCCCTTGCGGAACGAAAGAATAAAGACCTTTGATTTTATCGGGCGAATATTTATCGTTAGATAAAACGACCTTTATCTCGCCACCGCTAACCGAATAAAGACCGCAAAGAACTTTTGCGAGCGTGGACTTACCTTCACCCGAACCGCCCTTGACTAAAAGGATATCGCCCTTTTCAATCTCGAACGAAACGCCCGTTAATACTTCGCCGTCACCGTAAGAGAAAGAAAGGTCGCTAACGCTTATCTTATCAAAATCGGTAACTTCTAACTTTTCTTCAACGGTAGAACTAAGTTCAAATAGCCTTGCGCCCGAAACGAGCATTTCCGCGTGAGCGGTAAAGAAACCGCTAATTCCTGAAATAGGCGAACGAATTTGCAATACGAGTTGAAGCATAGCGGTAATAACGCCGAAGTTAATGCCGTTTATACCCTTTGATATTCCGTATACGCCGTAGATTGCCGTTGCCGTGTAAAAAGCGGTAAAGCAAAGGTTGATTACAGAATTTACAAAAGAAGAGAAATACCTTTCTTTAAGTTTTGCTTTTTTGTAACTATCAAATCTTTCGTTTGAAATTTTAATAGCGGTATCTTCCGCGTTAAACGCCTTAATCGCCAAAGCGTTGTTTGAAACTTCGGATATGTACGAAGATTGTTTTGAATTTTCCACCCTTGACGCGCCGTGAAGGGAATAAACGATTTTTCTAACTACGAAAGACGACGCTACTATCACTACCGCCACCCCTAAAATAACTAAGGTGAATATCGGCTGTAAGATAAAGAGCGCAACCGCCGTGCATAATAACCTTACGAAAGTTGCAACGATATTTGGCAAAAGGTTGGTTTTAACGCTTGCAACCTTAGTAACGTCACCGTCTAATCTTGAAACTAAATCGCCCGAAGAAAGTTTTGAAACGGTTGCATAGTCGCTTTTTATAAATGCGGATAAAACGATATCTTTAAGCCTTTTTTCCGCCGTGATTTGAAGTTTATCACCCATGAGCCTTACTATAACGCCTAAAACATAAGTTAGTAAGACTATTGCGACAAGCGTAACGGCAGGGTAAATTATCGGTAGCGAATTTGAATTTTCAACGCTGTTTATAAGTTCTTTCACGGCAAGGGCGAATATTACTGAAAGCCCTGCTTGAATAGCGCTCAAAACAACGTACAATACGTATTTAAAATTTTTAGAAGGCACAGCCTTTTCAATTTTTTCTAAAACTGAATTTTTCATTGCGAATCCCCGCAGTTATAGTTATTAACTTATATTTTATACTAAATATTAAAATAAGTCAATCGTGAAAGTTTTTTTTGTTTTTAACAAAACCACTTTATTTTATGTTTTTTTTGTGGTAAAATATAAAAAGATTAAAATTTAGAAGGTGTTTTTATGGGATACAACATTTCTACTATGCATATTTGGCGAATGTTCAACGGCGAGTGCGAGTGCCCTATGTGTAAACTTAGAGTAAAGACTGAGTGCGATATTGCCGAACTCTATCTTTCCGAAGCCGTTATGGAAGACGCCGAGCGCGAAAAGGTTAACAAGTACGGTTTTTGCAAAGACCATTTCGACCTTTTATATTCAGGCAAAAACAAATTAGGGCTTGCTCTTCAACAGTCAACAAGGCTTAAAAGAGTTGATAAACTCATCAAGCCCGTAGACGTGAAAAGCGCTGTTAAAACGGCTAAAAAACTTCGCGAAGAGTTTGAAGACTGCATCATTTGCAGAAGGCTTGAATATAATATGGTTCGCTATTTTGAAACGGTTGCAAGGCTTTACGGCGACGACGAAAAGTTTAGAAAGCAATTCTCTACTATCAAAGGCTTTTGCTATCCCGACTACGTTCGCCTTGTTGAAAACGCGCCCAAGGCCGGCAAGCACGCCAAAGAGTTTTTAGAAGTTTTATACGAAAAACAAAAACAATCAGCAGAAGAAGTTCATAAAAATTTAACCGACTTTACTATGGCGTTCGACTATCGCTCAACTTCACTTCCACCAAAGAGCGCGTCAATGTCACTCGTGCAATCGAGAATTAAGTTCTACGGCGAAAAATCAACCCTTCCCGAAAGGAGATAATTATGAAAGATTTGGTTAAAAATTCCGTTTTAAAATTTAAGCAAGAAATATACGACGCCCAAGATTATATTTGGGCTAACGCAGAAACCGGTTACAAAGAAGTTAAAACTTCTAAGTATATGGCTGAAATTTTTGAAAAATTAGGCTATAAGTTGAATTACGCGGAAAATATCCCCGGTTTTTATACGGTGATTGACACGGGCAGAGAAGGCCCCGAAGTATTGATACTTGCGGAACTTGACTCGCTTATTAACTTTTCTCACCCCGACTGCAATAAGGTTACTGGCGCCGTTCATTGTTGCGGTCACTCTGCTCAATGCTCGGCTATGGTCGGTATTGCAGGCGCGCTTACAAACCCTGAAATCTTAGATAAACTCTCAGGTAGAATTAGGCTTTGCTTAGTTCCCGCAGAAGAACTTATCGAAATTGAGTATAGAAAAGAACTCGTTAAAAAAGGCGTTATATCCTATCTTGGCGGTAAAGCCGAATTTTTATCAAGGGGTTACTTTGACGGTTGCGATATCGCGTTTTTGGTGCACACTTCTACTAATACCGTTTTCGGCGCGAATAAAGGTGGCGTTGGTTGCCTTGCAAAGCAAATTGAATACAAGGGCGTTTCCGCTCACGCAGGCGGTACGCCGTGGTTGGGCGTTAACGCGTTATACGCCGCAACCCAAGGTTTATCGGCAATAAACGCTATTCGTGAAACCTTTAAAGAACCCGACGTTATAAGGGTTCACCCCATTATCACAAAGGGCGGTGGCGCGGTAAACGCAATACCCGATTCGGTTACTATTGAAAGTTACGTTCGCGGTTCTTCGTTTGACGCGATTTATAACGCTAACAAGAAAGTTAACCGCGCGCTCGTTGGCGCGGCGCTTTCACTCGGCGCTAACGTTGAAATAAACGATATACCTGGCTATGCGCCTTATATCAATAACGAAGACCTTTTATCCGTTTATGAAAACGCGGTTAAAACTCACGGCTACGAGTTTAACAATACTCACGTTATCAGTTCCGGCTCTACCGATATGGGCGACTTGTCTTGCGTTATGATGGGTATTCACCCCAACGCGCCCGGCGCAATCGGCGTTAGCCACGGTGACGGATATTATATTAAAGATAAAGATTTGGCTTGCGTTGGCTCGGCTATCGTTCAAGTTCAAACGCTTTGCGATTTGTTAAAAGACGGCGCTACCCGCGCTAAGCAAATGCTCAAAAACTTCACGCCGATGTTTAAAAGCAAAGAAGATTACTTAGACTACATTTCTTCCTTTAACTGCGAAGGCGATAGAATTACCTACAACGGCGATAAAGCGGAAGTTAAACTTTAAACCATAAAAAAAGAACTGGCGACTTAGCCAGTTCTTTTTTTTATTCGTCAATTTCGTCTTCCGGCTCAGGCTCGGTAAAGAAATCGTCGTTGTAGATTTTTAAAACGTGCTCTATTTTGTCAAGCACCTTGTCCTTTCCGTAACCCGTTTCGCTTGAAGTGGGAATTACTAAACCTTGACCTATCGCCAAGAAATTACCTATTGACTTAACCCTTTCAAAAATTCTCGTTTTGCCTATTTTATCCGCCTTAGTGGCAACTACCGTAAACGGCAATGCGTAAGAGTGAAGATAGTTTATCATAGCCAAATCGTCACGAGTTGGGTCGTGGCGAATATCAACGAGCATAACGGTGTGGCAAAGCCCTTCTTTGAAGGCAAAGAACTCTTCCATAAGTTTGCCCCACTTTTGCTTTTCACTTTCAGAAACCTTTGCAAAACCGTAGCCCGGTAAATCGGCTAAGATAAACTCGCCGAAGTCAAAGTAATTTATAAGCCTTGTTCTACCCGGCGTTACCGAAGTTCTTGCTAAACCCTTGCGATTAGCAAGCATATTGATAATCGAACTCTTACCAACGTTCGACTTACCGCATACGGCAATTATAGGCTTTTCGCTTTTTAAAAAGTTCTTTTTATCCGCTACCGACGTTATGAACTTTGCATCTTTTATAATCATTATTTTTCTAATACCTTTTCAAATACTTCCGTTACCTTTTGAACGGGAATAAAGTTAATGTGTTTTTTGATTTCTTCAGGAATTTCTTCTAAGTCTTTAACGTTGCCGTAAGGAATAATGATATCCCTAATACCAAGCCTAAACGCCGCGAGCGACTTTTCTTTAAGACCGCCGATTTTTAACACGTTACCGCGAAGGGTTACTTCACCCGTCATACCGATATTTCTCTTAACCTTTTTGTTTGTAAACGCCGATAAAAGAGCGGTTGCTATGGTGATACCTGCGCTCGGTCCGTCCTTCGGGGTTGCACCTTCGGGAACGTGAAGGTGGATATCCGTTTTTTCAAACACTTCGCTATCAATGCCGAAGAAATCTGCGTTTGAACGAATATAGCCAAGCGCCGTTTTCGCACTTTCTTGCATAACTTCGCCAAGTTTACCCGTGAGTAAAATATTGCCCTTGCCTTTCATTAAAGCAACTTCAATGGTTAAGGTTGTTCCGCCAACTTGCGTCCAAGCAAGGCCCGTTGCAGAACCAACTTCGCTATTTTCAAGTTTTTCTTCGCTTTTATATCTCTCGCCACCTAAGTATTCGGCAACGTTTTTCTCGGTTAAAGTTTGTTTGGGATAAGCGCCGTCTTTTGCAACGCAAACGGCAACTTTTCTTGCAACCGTGCCTACTAATTGTTCAAGTTTTCTAACGCCTGCTTCACTCGTATAACCTTCGATAATCGCCTTAACGCCTTGTTTTGTGAACTTTAAGTTCTTATCGGTCAAGCCGTTCGCTTTAAGTTGCTTGGGCGCTAAATATTTAAGCGCAATCTCAACTTTTTCTTCTAAGGTGTAGCCCGAAAGTTCAATTATTTCCATACGGTCGCGAAGGGGCGCAGGGATAGTATCTAACGTGTTTGCAGTAGTTATAAACATAATCTTTTGCAAGTCGTAAGGAATTTCGATATACCTATCTCTAAACGTTGAATTTTGCTCGGGGTCTAAAACTTCTAAAAGCGCGCTTGCAGGGTCACCGCGAAGGTCGGTTGAAAGTTTATCAATCTCGTCAAGCAAGAACACGGGGTTTATAACGCCGGCTTCTTTCATACCATAAATAATTCTACCGGGCATAGCGCCGATATATGTTTTTCTGTGCCCCCTAATTTCCGCTTCGTCTTTAACACCGCCAAGGCTCATTCTAACGAGTTTTCTATCGAGCGCTCTTGCAACCGATTTAGCAACCGAAGTTTTACCAACGCCCGGTGGGCCAACTAAGCAAAGAATAGGTCCTTTTAAAGACTTTGTGAGTTTTAATACCGCTAAATATTCGGTAATTCTCTCTTTAACTTTATCAAGACCAAAGTGGTCTTCTTCTAAAATTTCTTGGCAACGCGCAAGGCTTTCCGTATCAACACTCTCTTCGGTAAAGGGAAGGTCGATTATCCAGTCTATATACGAGCGAAGAACGGTATAATCGGGCGACGAAGGTTGCATTTTTGTCATCTTAGTAAGTTCACTAAGCACCTTTTCTTCCGATTCTTTGGGCATCTTTTTAGCCTTAATTTTTTCGGTTAAGAGTTCTAACTCGTTAACGTCGTCACCAAGTTCTTCGTGAATTGCTTTTAACTGCTCGCGAAGGTAGAATTCTTTTTGGTTCTTTTCAACGCTACTTTTTACTCTATCGGCTATGTTTTTATTAGCCTTGATAATCTCTTTTTCGAAAAGTAAAAGGTCGTAAAAAACGATAAGCCTGTCTTTTAAGTCAATGGTTTCTAAAACCTTTTGCTTGTCCTTTTCCTTAATAGGAAGGTTAAAAGTTGCGCTGTTTACGAATTCTTCAACGCTTTCGGTAGCGTAAATTTTTGCAGCGGTATCCTTGTTGAACTTTTGTAAAACGGCTGAAGTTTCTCTAAACAATTCTTTCGCGTTTCTAAAATACGCTTCCGCTTCCACGTCTAAACTCAAATCACCTTCAATTTTTTCCACGTTAAAAGAAAAGTAATCGCCGTTATCGTTAGTAGCGGTAACTTTTGCTCTATATAAGCCTTCAACGGCTAAACGGAAATTTTCACTACCCACTTTTGAAAGGTTGCCCACTCTACAAACCGTACCAACTTCATATAAGTCTTGCGGGGTGGGGCTATCCACCAAAACGTCTTTTTGGCAGGCTAAAAATATGAGTTTATCACCCTTGATAGCCGCGTTTACCGCCGCGAGTGATTTAACCCTACCAACTTCTATCGTAGTGTAAATTCCGGGGAATATTACCTTTCCCCTAACCGCCATCGTAGGCATACCGAATATGCAAATCGGCATAGATTCTTGTTCAATAATTGTTGATTCCATAAAATACCCTTGTTTTATATATAAGTTAGATTATTATATATTAAAAAGAACTTTTTCGCAAGTATTTTTTAAAATTTATTATACAATTAAAAGTTTTATGCTAAAATGAATATATGAATAAATATTTTAATGAGCAATCGACCATACTTTTGACCGGCGCTTCTTCAGGGATAGGAAAATGCTTGGCGGAAATTTTAGTTACCAAGTATAACTCAACCGTTTTAGGCGTGGGTAGAAGCGAAGAAAAACTCAATATGGTAAAAACCCTACTCGGCGATAAGTTTATTCCTATAACAGCCGATATTAGCCTTGAAAGTGAGTGGGAAAGGCTTTATAATTTAGTAACGGATAACGGATACAAACTTAGCGGTATTATTAACTGCGCGGGGGTACTACCTAAATTTTCAAGTTTTAATAGCGAATATTATACCGAGA
>JAGCLN010000107.1 GCA_017646945.1 Clostridia bacterium
CTCGCCTGCGCTTGCGGTATGCGTTTCTAACGATGGCGAAACAACGTTGCCATCTTTCGACTTTCCTAGCGAACTTATAGTTGGAACAACGGGCGCGGGCGATGCGTTCTGCGCGGGCGCGCTCATTGCAATTTATCAAGAAAAAAGCGACGCTCAGATATTAGAATTTGCTCAAAGTTCCGCCGTTTGCTCACTCACGGCGGTTGACGCAACGAGTGGCGTTAGAGAAGAATCACAAATCATTGAGTTTTGTAAAAATTTTAGGAGAAAATAATAATGCTTGTAAACTTAAAAGAAATTTTAAAAATCGCTGAACAAGAAAAAAAAGCAATCGGTATGTTTAACGCTACCGGCTTCGACTCTCTTCAAGCAATCATAAAAGCGGCGGAAGAATTAAACGAGCCCGTTATTATCGCTCACGCCGAAGTTCATAACGTTTATAACGATATTTCATTAACCGCACCCGCTATGGTAGCGATGGCTCAAAACGCAAAAGTTCCCGTGTGCGTTCACTTCGACCACGGCGTTTCGCTCGATATGATTTACAAGGCGTTCCGCCTTGGGTTTACTTCAGTTATGATAGACGCATCTGCCCTTCCCTACGAAGAAAACTTAAAAGTTACAAAACAAGTTACCGATATCGCTCACTCAATCGGCGTTAGCGTTGAAGCGGAACTTGGCAGACTCGTTAAGGCAGAAGCAGGCAGTAAAGAAGGCGCGCTCGCTGGCAAGCCCGAAGACTACTACACTCGCCCCGAAGAAGCGGAACACTTTGCTAAGGCAACGGGTATTGACGCGCTCGCTATTGCGTTTGGTACTTCGCACGGTTTCTATAACGCTCAACCCAAACTTGACTATGACGTTATTAAAAACTGCGCTAAATCAACAGGCCTTCCTCTCGTAATGCACGGCGGTAGCGGTGTTGACCCCGCAGGTTATAGAGCATCAATCGAAAGCGGTATTAGAAAAATCAATTACTATTCGTATATGTCGAAAGCAGGTTTCAACGCTGCTAAAAAGGTTATCGAAGCGGGTAACACCAATTACTTGCACGACGTTGAGTATGCGGCAATGCTCGCTATGAAAGAAGACGTTAAAACGGCAATTAAAGTTTTTGCTAAAAAAGACTAACCTAATATTTGGAGTAAGTTATGATTTATAATTTTGACAAGCCTATCGACCGCCGTATTTCAGGCGCGGTTAAGTGGGTTGACCTACCCGAAGGCATTATCCCTATGAATATTGCCGATATGGAATTTAGGCTCATGCCCGAAGTAATTGAAGAAATGAAAGCGGTTGCCGAATATGGCGACTTCGGTTATATCGGTATGACCGAAACGGATTATCAAGCCGTTCTTAACTGGATAGAAAAAAGAAGAAAAGTTAAAGTTTTAAGAGAACATATTATCGCAACGCCGGGCGTACTTTACGCGGCGCGCATTGCCCTTTCAATCTTAACAAAACCGGGCGATAAGGTGATTGTTCAAACCCCACTTCACACACCATCAATCGCAACGCCTTGCATTATGGATAGAATTAAGGTTGAAAACAGGCTTATTTATAAAGACGGCAATTACTATATCGACTACGATAATTTAGAAGATTTGTTTAAAAACGGCGCAAAGGTCTTAATGATGTGTGCGCCCCAAAACCCAACCGGCAGAGTTTGGACGTATGACGAACTTTCAAAGGTAGGCGAAATCGTTAATAAATACAACGGCTATATTATTTGCGATGAAATTCACTCTGATATCGTTTGGGGTGATAACGTTCACGTTTCACCAACGCAAATCCCCGTTATTGCGGATAGGTCGATTGCAGTATTTTCAACGTCTAAAACCTTTAATATGGGCGGTTTCCACGTAGGCACGGCAATAGTTCCTAACGCCGACCTTAGAAAGAAAATGGTAGATGCCTTTTACAGTATCGGGCACGTTTGCGATAGACCTGCCGTTATGTGTTTAAGGGCGCAAACGGCGGCTTACACCAAGGGCGAAAAGTGGCTTGAAGAAATGCTTGCTTACGTTGACAATAACTTTGATTACACTCTTAAAGCGCTTGCAAACACCCCTATCAAAGCAACTCACCCCGAAGGCACTTTCCTTCTTTGGTGCGATATTAACGAACTTAAATGGGATGCGGAAAAACTTAGACAAGTTATGTTTAACGACTGGAAAGTTCTTCCCGACCCCGGTAGTTATTACGACACTAAGGACTGGGCAGTCTACGAAGGCCCCGAACATCATATAAGGCTTAACTTAGCGCTTCCGCGCCCCACCTTAATTGAAGCGATGGATAGAATAACTAAGTATTTTAAGTAAATAAAAAAGACGGCAATTAGCCGTCTTTTATTTTTATGCGCCTTCAAGGAGCATTTTGTCAGCAATAAGTGCGATAAATTCACCGTTCGTCGGCTTGTCGTTTATCGAATAAGC
>JAGCLN010000108.1 GCA_017646945.1 Clostridia bacterium
GAATTTTAACGCCTTCTTCAATAGTGGTTTCGGCAACACCTGCTTTATAGTTTGAAGAACGCGCTTCGTAACCGCCTTCATCATAACTGTCTTTCATAGGGAAATAACCACGAGAACCGTTAGTTAAACAAGTGGGGCAAACCATCTTGTAACCTTCGGTTTCTTTAAGCCCTATGCCAACGCCTGTGAAAGGTTCGCCAGGGATACCCATGAACGCTACGCTACCGATTTTGATTGCGTTAAGGTTCATCGGGAAGAATTCAGGACCGTGTTCAAGCCTAATCTTACGAGCCGCGTCTGCCATAACGGTTGTGAGCATCATACCGGTATAGGGAAGTTCGTTTCTTCTACCTTCGTCAACCATTTTTTGAACGTAATACGCTTCTTCCATATCTTCGGGCTTGGGCATATTAGATGCAACGGAAATAACTACTTCAGTAGATTTAACTTCTACAACGGGGATAAACTCAACCTTTTCGTAAACGCTCATCATTGCGCCAGCAATAACGAAACCGATGTGGCGTGAGTGTGCGTAACCGCGTGTAACGTCATCAAAGTCGTTAAACATACCGTTAAGGTCACCGCCAACGGGTTTTACGTTAACGTGGTTGATATCACCTTGCGCGCCGTTAAAGAATACGCACTTAGTATTGTCAACCGCTTTTTCAAACGTTCTTCTTGCAAAGCCGAGCCAGTCGGCAGAGATAAGGTTGTTACCGATAACGTCAGGGTGGTTGCCGTAGTTACCGATAACGATGTTGTCACCACATTCTCTTACGAAACGGATAACGTTTACTCTTTCGTCAAGAAGCCCTATAGATCTTACAATATCGGGGTTATTAACGCCGGGGTTGGTTTTAGTAGAACCGTCTTTCATAAGATAACGGCGGTTAAATCCAACTCTTTCCGCTTTGGAAACGGCAATGCCCATCTTAGCAGGCTTAAGGTCGTTAATAGCGTAAGTACAAGCGTCAACGATTTTTTTAACGGTATAGGAATAATATTCTCTATCAATATCGTTAACGTATTGTTGAGATGCGTTCGCGTAACCTAAGCACGGACCAACGTGAGTGTGGGTAGAGTGCATATATATTGCATGGGTTGGAAGCCCGGTTGCCTTAGAAACTGCGTTTCTAACAAGTTCGCAGTACTCGGTGGTACTGGCTTCACAGTCGATAGCGAATAAAACGACCGTGTTGCCGTTTTTGGAAACGGCAACCGCGTTTACTTCTAAATCATCTAAAACGCCTTCGCAAAGTCTTTGGTGATAATAACCGTGGATATTAGAACCCAAAGGCGGAGTTATTACTACTCTTGAAAAGCCTACTTTAACGTCACAGTCAGCCATTTTGATTCTCCTTATTTGGTCTTAGTAGCCAACCTTTTCCCAGCATTCAAACGGTGCGGCAAGTTCATCAGATACGAGAACTTGAGTTTTCATAGTTTGAAGCATTGAAGAAGGTACGAGCGGGGTAACAGGTCCGTGAAGAACGAGACGGCTCGTCATTCTTTGCCATGAAGAGAAGGTAGCGTTAGTTAAGAGTGCGTGAACTTCAATTCTTTCTCTTGCGTTCTTAACGTCAACGGGGCCGATAGTAGCAGCCTTAGGCGGAACGTCAGCAATATAACCAGATTGACCAAATACACCGTGTAATGAGTTTTGAGCAAC
>JAGCLN010000109.1 GCA_017646945.1 Clostridia bacterium
AGGTGGGACTTATCAAGGAACGCCGACTTGCCTATCGCGTGATATTCCGTATGATGTTCTCGACAAAGGCTTATTGCTTCTCGTCCTTCGTGCTGAATTTCCGTCCTGTCGTTTCCCATTCCCACGGTGTCTATGTGGTGTAATTCCGCTTTCTTTCCGCATACCGCACACTTCTTATGGATAAGGCACATATAGACGTATTCGTCCACGTCGTCCACGTACTCTATAAGCGGTCGCTTGACGGGTACGTCGTTCGAGATTATAAACCGTATAAGGAAGCGTTGAAACTCTGCGACAAGACTCATAGGGGCGTTAGCAAGGCTAAAAACCTTATCGCCTAACGTGTCTATCCTATCCGCCCAAAACTCTAACTTAAAGTATTCTTTAATGTCGGACGGCTCGTTCCCGCTCCACTCGGCGACGGCGTTCATAAGCGCGTAGCACATACGCCGTTGCTTATCTGATAGCGGACGGCTGTCAATGTACTCAACGTTACACTCTTTGACTTCGTGCTTTATTAAGTCGTAGGCGGTTATAGGTGCGACTATGACCGCCTGTCCGTCTTCCGTTACTTCCTTAATCTTACCCTTGACTATCATTGCTTACGTGCCTTTGATTCAAGCATTACGATTTTTGCTGCTTCCGCCCACGCACCAACGCTACACTCGGACAATATCCTTAACTTCTCATCGTCAAGGTCTTTGATTTTCTTTATCCCGTCTTTCGTCTTAATTTCTGTTTCTAACGCTTCTTCAAGCGTAAGTTTCGGCGGGTTGTCGGGAACGTCAAAGGGTTTTTCGTCCTTTGCCTTTTCGGGTGTTTTTGGGGCGGTTTTCGGCTTCTCTTCGGGTTTCCCCTGCGTTGCGTTAAGCCCGTCGCTTTCCGCTATATCGAATAAGGCTTGATACAAGTATCTGCGTTGATAGGTTTCAACTGCTCCGATATTCTGCACTTCGTGGCAACCTTTAAGACTTGCCGTACCAAACGGAGAAGTTATAACGATTTGTTCTTCGGGCTTTTCTATGTTTACCGCCGTCAGCGTTGCCGTTTCAGACGTGAAACTTGCATAAGCCGTCATTTTAGTTTGCTCCATAAGTTCGTTAAGGGGCTTTATAAAGTCGTCTAATTCAAAGTATTTATAGCCTGCGAACTTGTTGTCGCCCGTCATTTTGATAGGCAGTTTTTTCAGTTCTACTCTTACTTTTTGTATCTTTTCGTATATATTCATTTTTTGACCTTCCTTTACTTTATTTGAATATTTTGACACTCTTCAATGTGTGCGCCTGATACCGTCTGACCTGCTTTAATGCTTTCCTTAATCTTTGTTAAGTCGGGCTTGTAGGTTATCGTCTCTTTCATAAATTCTTTCGGCAATGCTTCTTCGTTGTCTATTACCGTCTTTTCAGAAGTTCTGAAAGATATTCGTGCGCCGATACCGTCTATCTTGACCTTTCCCAACCGCTGACACGCTTCTGAAAGGCTGTTTTTTAGCCGTTCTTCTATCGCTTCGGCTCTCTTCTTCATAACAGTTAAACGCTCGATTTCCGCCTTGATTTCCGATACTCTTGCGCTAAATCTACGGCTTACGGTAGCGACCGCTACGGCTTTCTTGTCGAACTCGGCTTCGGCTACGTTAAGGGCGTTTGCGATTTCTTCGTCGAGTTCGCCCGTCTCTTCGTCGAGAGAGTTCCATAAGTCACGGTCTAACTGCTCGACTTCGTTCGTTAATTGATATAAGTTACTCATTTCCTTACCTTCCTTTTTTCCTTTATTTTTTTCTGCTTTCAAGCAAGCAGTCGATTACTTTTTCGGGCGTTTCTTCCAACGCTTCGGCAACCGCTTGAATAGTGTTCGCCGACTTCGGATAGTTCCTACCGTGTACCCAACCATACACCGTGTATTCCGACTTTCCTATCTTTCGTGAAAGACGGCTCGCCGTCATATCCTTACTTTTCAAAAGTTCCTTAAACGTCATACTTTCTCTCCTTTGATAAATTCGGCTACTTCTTTATTTGTGGCTACAAGAAGCAAGTAGTACGCTCGTTCTCGTTTCGTTAAAGGGTAACCTAACTTAACTTTAATTCTTAAATATTCTTTATAGTCTTTCTTCATTTTCACTCTCCCATAAATTGCTTGATTTTCTCGACCGTTTCAAAATCTTCAAAAATTGCTTGACATAAGACTTTCAAGGCGAACGTGTCGCCGTTCTTAACTTGTTCTTCTAACGTTTCCGCAAGTTCTTCCGCGCCAAAATTCTTAATCGGCTCGAACGGATACTTGCACGCTTGAATATACCCTACTACTTCCTTTGTCTTCATTTTCAGCCCCCTTAACTTATATAATTGACCGCTTCTTGACGGTTTATAAAAAAGTGTATTCCTGTTGAACACTCATTCCAACGGTTCTCGTCAAAGTCAAGCACTTGAACAATGCTCCCGACCGCATAGACGAAATTCGGGTCTCTATCGCTTGCGACAAAGTTTCTGTCCGACGGTGTTCCGTCCATATTCTGAATACTTAATACTTTTGCTTTATCGCAACGGCATTTCCTGCCCGTCGCCGAACAACGTTTCGCGTCCGATAAGATTTCGAGTTCTACAATTAAGCCGTGCGCTTTTTTGTAGCCGATGAACGAGCCAAAATCGGGGCAAGCATAGGGTATAAATGGAACATTGTTAGCCCACGAAAGGTTAGCCCCCGAAAGGTCAGCCCGCGAAAGGTTAGCCCGCGAAAGGTCAGCCCGCGAAAGGTTAGCCCGCGAAAGGTTAGCCCCCGAAAGGTCAGCCCGCGAAAGGTTAGCCCACGAAAGGTCAGCCCGCGAAAGGTTAGCCCCCGAAAGGTTAGCCCCCGAAAGGTTAGCCCCCGAAAGGTCAGCCCCCGAAAGGTCAGCCCACGAAAGGTTAGCCCCCGAAAGGTCAGCCCGCGA
>JAGCLN010000110.1 GCA_017646945.1 Clostridia bacterium
GGCAAGAAGGTTAGAACCTGCAAGAAGTGTGGCGCTTCACTTGACGGCAAGTTTGAAAAGGCTAGCAAGAAAGCAGCCAAAGAAGCACCCAAGAAAACTACCAGAAAGAAAAAGGCAGATGCTCCCGTAACTGAAGAAGTTGCCGAAGCAGTAGAAGTAAAGAAGACTTCTACTAGAAAAAAGACCGCTAAGACTGAAGCGGCAGTAGCGGAAAACGCTTAAAATTTTAAGGAGAACTAATTATGGCAGAAAAGACTCAGGTTGCTAAGGTAACTGCAACCGATTCGACTTGCAGAGTAAAAGACATGTACAAGACAGAAGTTGTACCTGCACTTATGAAGCAATTTAACTATAAAAACGTTAACCAAGTTCCCAAACTCGTTAAAATCACCATTAACGGTGGTCTTGGCGATATTAAGGACAATGCTAAGAGTGTTCAAAACGTTGAAAAAGAACTCGCGCTCATTACCGGTCAAAAGCCCGTTCTTACCAAAGCAAAGAAATCAGTTGCTAACTTCAAGGTAAGAGAAGGTATGACCGTTGGTATCAAAGTAACCCTTCGTGGTGAAAAGATGTACCAGTTCTTCGACAAGTTCGTTTCAATTGCACTTCCCCGTGTAAGAGACTTCAAGGGTGTTCCCGATAAGTCTTTCGACGGTAGGGGAAACTACGCGATGGGTATTAAAGAACAACTTATTTTCCCTGAAATTCAATACGACCAAGTAGAGAAAATCAGAGGTTTCGATATTTGTTTCGTAACCACCGCTAAAACCGATGAAGAAGCGTATGCATTGTTAAAAGCAATGGGTATGCCTTTCAAAGCGTAATTGAAGGAGAATACGGTAATGGCAAAAAAAGCAATGATCAATAAACAACAAAAGGCTCCCAAATTTTCTACAAGAGCCTATACGAGATGCAGCATTTGCGGTCGTCCGCACTCTGTACTTCGTAAGTACGGTATTTGCCGTATATGCTTTAGAAATTTAGCATATAAAGGTCAAATTCCCGGTGTGAAAAAGTCAAGTTGGTAAGAGGAGGAACAGAAAATGACAGATCCAATAGCAGATATGCTCACTAGAATCAGAAACGCGCTCATCGCTAAGCATGAGTCCGTTGAAGTTCCTGCATCTAACATGAAAAAAGAAATCGCTAGACTTTTATTGCAGGAAGGTTACATTACTTCTTATGAACTCGTTGAAGAAGAAGTACAAAGCAAGTTGGTTATCACTTTAAAATATGGTCCCAACGGCGAAAAGGTTATTAACGGTCTTAAGAGAGTTTCTAAACCCGGTTTAAGAATTTATGCAGGCCACGATGAACTTCCCAAGGTATTGGGTGGTCTTGGTATCGCAATTATTTCTACACCTAAGGGCGTTATGACTGATAAAGAAGCAAGAAAAGCCAACCACGGCGGTGAAGTTCTTGCTTACATCTGGTAAGGGGGTACGGCGCTATGTCAAGAATTGGTAGAGCACCCGTTAAAGTTCCCGCAGGTGTTGAAATTAAAGTTGACGCTAACGTATTTACAGTAAAAGGTCCTTTAGGAACTCTTACTCAAGATTACGATGGTAGCGTAATTGAAATCAAAGTTGAAAATGGCGAAGCAGTAGTTTCTCGTAAGAACGAAGAAAACGCTACCAAGTCTAAGCACGGTTTATATAGAGCATTACTCAACAACATGGTTGTTGGCGTAACTAACGGTTACACTAAGACTCTTATTGTAAACGGCGTAGGTTGGAAGGTTACCCAAAACGGTAAAGACATCGTTTTATCGGTAGGTCTTAGCCACACTGTTGATTTCAAAGCAGTAGAAGGCATCACGCTTGCTTGCCCCTCTCCCACGGAAATCACCGTAAAAGGTATTTCTAAGGAACTCGTAGGTGCAGAAGCAGCAAAAATCAGAGCCATCAGAAAGCCTGAACCTTATCACGGTTACGGTATCCGCTTAAGCGATGAAGTAATCGAACGTAAGGAAGGTAAGACGGCAGGTAAATAAGGAGTAACTTGATATGATATCTAGAATTGATAAAAATGCCGATAGAATTAACAGGCATAAAAGAGTAAGAAAAAAGGTATCCGGCACTGCTGAATGCCC
>JAGCLN010000111.1 GCA_017646945.1 Clostridia bacterium
ATCATTTCGGCGTAAGCCTTAATCATAGTAAGCGGTGTTTTTAAATCGTGCGAAACGTTAGCCATTAAGTCTCGTTGAAGTTTAGTAGTTTTGTTAACTTCCGTTTTCGCTTTGTTAAGCGCGTTAGCAAGTTCGTCAATTTCAGTATACGAACCGCCCTTAAACTTGACGGAATCATCGCCTTTTGCCCACCTATCTGCCATTGCGCTCATATTGTCGATAGGGCGAGAAATTCTTTCCGCTACTACGTAGGATAAAAATAGCGATATAAAACAAACGATAACTGCAACCAAGAATAACTGCTTTCTCAAAACGGCAACTGCGTCTTCCACCGATGACATTGACGTTGACAAAACGATATAATCGTCCGCCGCCCCCATATCGATTTTACGCGCAGTATAAAATATAGTTAAACCCGAAGAAAGTTTAACTTCCGCACTGTGCGATTCTTTGTTTTCAACGTTAAGTATTGATACAACGTTAGATAAAAAATCGTAATCGGCGATAGTATTACGCGGGTAATAAACGTAGATATTACCATCTCTTTCACCCATATGCGTAACTTCAACGCCAGAATCGGTAAGCGGTGCAACGTGGTCGGGGTCTATCGCCCCTTCACTCTTAACGTCGTTAACCAAAGTATCAGCGTAAATATTCATTGTATCTCCGCGAACTTTTTGGTAATTATATTCGAAAAATACCGTCTGTAGTAACCAAATTAAAAATACTAACAAGACGGTAAATATTACGAAATATAGCCAAACTCTGTTGCGAAGTTTGTTAAATGCAAATCTTGTTTTCACGGTTCGAATTTATAACCTACTCCCCTTAATGTAACTATATATTTGCGATACTCTTTAATGTTTGAACGAAGCATCTTAATATGCGTATCAACGGTACGGTCGTCACCAAAATAATCGTAACCCCATACTTCTCTTAACAACTTTTCACGAGAAAGCGCCAAGCCAACGTTTTTGATAAAATATTGTAAAAGTTCAAATTCCTTAGGCGTTAAGGCGATTTTCTCCCCGTCAACGAAAACGTTTCTGCCCGCAAAATCAACTACTAAACCACCGAATTTAACTTCGTCAACAACACCGGGAACTGTTGAGTCTCTACGCTTTAATACCGCGTTAACTCTTGCCATAAGTTCCTTTGGTGAGAAGGGTTTAACAACGTAATCGTCCGCGCCGAGTTCAAAGCCGAAAAGTTTATCGTACTCTTCAGTTCTTGCAGATAACATTATAACGGGAACGTCTTTAACCTTTCTAAGTTCCTTAACTGCTGAAAATCCGTCAAGCTTTGGCATCATAATATCCATAATGATAAGGTCGAAATCCCCGTCCTTAACCATTTTAACGGCTTCGATACCGTCGCAGGCTTCTAAAACTTCGTAACCTTCAAATTCAGCGTATTCTTTTATGACTTCTCTTATCTTTTCTTCATCGTCAACAATAAGTAATTTTTTCATATAAACCACCTTTTATCTAATACTGTGATTACATAATAATAATAAACGCTTGTGATAACGGCGTGAAATTAAAGTATTTTTTTGTGAACGTTGCCGTTATCGTTTACTAACAAATAACTTTGACCACCGCTCGATATACTCTTAGTATATTCACCGTTAATAAATTCTATCGCCGAGTTATCTTCAATAGCGTATACGCTCGGGATTGAATTGTTTTTAATAGCTTCGGTTAAATCTTTTTCCCTAAGGTTGAAATGCGGTGAACAAGCACCCTTTAACACACCAAGCCCCGAATAAAGTTTATATTCTTCACTCTCGCCGTTCATTATCTCGCTATCGGTATACATAGTTTCAAACCAACAAATAGCGCCTGCCGACCTACCGGTTAATATTACACCGCGCTCATAAGCAGAAACGAGTTTATCAATAAGATTTCTCTCTTTCCACTTTTTGAGCATATATAAAGTATCGCCACCGCCAACGTAGATAAAGTCAGCCTTAGAAATCTTCTCGTCAATTCTCTCGTCGCTCGTTTCGACGTTTTCTAAAAGCAAACAGTCCGCCTTGATATCGAAAACGGAAGTGTAAGTTTTCCTAAAAGTGTTGAACGCGGGCATAAAGTCGTGCGATGCGGTGCCTATATATAAACCGTACGCCCTTTTATCGCCGGCGTGTTCTTTTGCAAGGTTTGCAATATATTCATCAATCTTAATGGTGGTCTTTTCTTTCATATCGCCACCACCGATTGCGATAATTCTCTTTTCCATAAATACATTGTAACATATTTTTTAAAAAATATAAACAATTTTTCGTATTTGTACGACTAAGAAAATCAAATTTGAAAATTTGCTAAAAAATATTGCAAAATTTACGCGTTTGTAATATACTTATTTAAAATTATACTTAAATTTAAGGAGATTATTATGAAACTCACTAACGAATACCTTGTAAACGTACTCGAACAAGTAAAGAAAAGAAACCCTAACGAACCTGAATTTATTCAAGCCGTTACTGAAGTTTTCGTAACTTTACAACCCGTAATCGAACAAAGACCCGACCTTGTTGCTTCAGGTGTTATTGAAAGACTCGTTGAACCTGAAAGACAAATTATTTTTAGAGTTCCTTGGATTGACGATAACGGCAACGTTCAAGTAAACCGCGGTTTTAGAGTACAATTTAATAGCGCAATCGGTCCTTACAAAGGCGGTATTAGACTTCACCCGTCGGTAAACCTTTCAATCATTAAGTTCTTAGGTTTTGAACAAACCTTCAAAAACAGTCTTACTACACTTCCTATGGGCGGTGGTAAAGGCGGTTCTGACTTTGACCCCAAAGGCAAGTCCGATGCTGAAATTATGAAGTTCTGCCAAAGCTTTATGACTGAACTTTATCGCCATATCGGCGCGGATTTAGACGTTCCCGCAGGCGATATTGGCGTTGGCGCAAGAGAAGTTGGTTATTTCTTTGGTCAATATAAGAGAATTAGAAACGAATTTACCGGCGTTTTAACAGGTAAAGGCTTGACTTACGGCGGTTCACTTGCAAGAAAACAAGCAACCGGTTACGGCCTTTGCTACTACACACAAGAAATGCTTAAAGCAAACGGCAAGTCGTTTGACGGTCAAACCGTTGTTATTTCCGGCTCAGGTAACGTTGCTATCTACGCTTGTGAAAAGGCTACTGAACTCGGCGCTAAGGTAGTAACCTTATCCGATTCAAACGGTTACATTTACGATAAAGATGGTATTGACCTTGATGCTGTTAAACAAATTAAAGAAGTTGAAAGAAAGAGAATTAGCGAATACTTAAAATATAGACCTAACGCTGAATACCACGAAGGTTCAAAAGGCGTATGGACTGTAAAATGTGATATTGCTCTTCCCTGCGCTACTCAAAACGAACTTGACGGCGAAGGCGCACTCGCACTTGCAAGCAACGGTTGCTACTGCGTTTCAGAAGGCGCTAATATGCCCTCCACCCCCGAAGCAATTAGCGTTTACTTTGACAAGAAAATGCTCTATGGCCCTGCTAAAGCGGCAAACGCAGGTGGCGTAGCAACTTCAGGCCTTGAAATGACTCAAAACAGCATGAGACTTTCTTGGACTTTTGAAGAAGTTGATGAAAAGCTTCACGCTATTATGGTTAGCATCTTCAAAGCGTGTGACGAATATTCCAAGGCTTACGGAATGCCCGGCAACTACATGGCTGGTGCAAATATAGCAGGCTTTATGAAAGTTGCTGAATCAATGAAAGCACAAGGCGCAGTTTAATAAACAAATTAAAAACGGAGTTTTACTCCGTTTTTTTTCAAGGATATATATGTTTGAAAAGATTATTGATTACGTAGATAACGTTATTATAAAAGAAAAAGGAATACCCTACTTTGATATTTCAGTTACAAAAGGAGGAAAAGAAGTTTTCCGCCATTTTAACAATTTAAGCGGTAATTCATTAGGAAATGAAAAACTCTATATGTATTCCTGTTCTAAGGTAATCACAGCAACTGCAACCATGATGTTAGTTGAAAGGGGCGTTTTATCTTTAGATGACGAAGTTTCTAAGTATTTGCCTTGTTTTAATAACGCATACCTTCTTAATAGCGGTGAAAAGGTAAAACCTAAAAAACCTATAACTATTAAACATCTTCTCACAATGAGTGCCGGGCTTGACTATTATTTTGAAAAAGAAGATATTGAAAACGCATTTATTAAAAACCCAAACTCAACCACTTTGGATATTATGCAAGAAATAGTTAAAGCACCCCTTAATTTCGAGCCGGGCGAAAAGTTTTGCTACTCGTTGTGTCACGACGTTTTAGGGGCTGTTATCGAAGTTGCATCAGGGCTTAAATTTTCCGATTTTATAAGCGAAAACATCTTTAAACCGCTCGGCATGACAAACTCTACGTTTAAACGAGATAACTTAAATTTTGAAAAACTATATTACGCTAGTAACGGCAAAGTAATTCCCTTCCCATACGAAGAAGTTAGGTGGGCAAATTCCCCTTGCTATGAAAGTGGTGGCGGTGGGCTTAAAAGCACGGTTGAAGACTATCAAAAATTTTCAACTGCTCTATCTATTGAAAACGAAATTTTATTAAAAAGTAAAACGATTGACCTATTAACCACAAACGCATCAGACGATTTATCAATAAAGAATTCATTTACGTGTGTTCAAGGCAAAGATTACGGTTACGGCCTTGGCGTTAGAGTTAGAAAAGTTAAAAGCCCGTCAAATATCCCAGTTGGCGAATTCGGTTGGGACGGCGCCGCCGGAAGTTATTGCTTAATTGATAGAAAAAACCAAATTTCAGTAGTTATGGGCATGCACGTTAGAAACTGGCCAAACGTCTTCACAAACGAACATTTAAAAATTGTTGATATGATATATAAGGATATATTATAATAGTAATATATATCTTAGGAGATTGATATGTACGAACACGCTAAAAAAATCTACGCTAAATACGGCGTTGATACCGAAAAGGCTTTAAACGTTTTAAAAGATATTCCCGTTTCGCTTCATTGTTGGCAAGGTGATGACGTTTTGGGGTTTGAAGGTAGCAAAGGATTATCGGGCGGTATACAAACAACCGGTAATTACCTTGGCAAAGCAACTAACCCTACCGAACTTTTTGCCGATATGGAAAAGGTTTTATCCTTAGTTCCCGGTAAAAAGAAGATTAACGTTCACGCTTGTTACGGAATTTTTGACGGCGAAGTTGTGGATAGAGATAAAATTGAGCCTAAGCACTTTGAAAAGTGGGTTGAGTTTGCTAAAAAACACAACGCGGGGCTTGATTTTAACCCCACTTTCTTCTCTCACCCCAAAGCGAACGGCTTAACACTTTCTTCCCCCGACGAAGAAATTAGAAGTTTTTGGGTAAGGCACGGTCAAGCGTGCGTAAGAATTTCCGAGTATTTTGCAAGAGAAACAGGAATTCCTTGCGTTATGAATATTTGGACGGGTGACGGGCTTAAAGATATCCCTGCCGACCGTAAAGGCCCAAGAGATAGATACGCAAAGTCTATTGACGAAATACTTTCTATCCCCTACGATAAAAACTTAGTTAAACCTTGCGTAGAATCAAAGGTGTTTGGCATCGGCGTGGAAAGTTACACGGTAGGCTCAGCGGAATTCTCTTTAACCTACGCCGCAACGAGAAATATTTTACCGCTTATGGATAACGGGCATTACCACCCGACTGAAATGGTTTCGGACAAAATTTCTTCACTTCTTACTTTCTTCCCCGAAATTGCGCTACACGTTACCCGACCCGTTAGGTGGGATAGCGACCACGTTGTGTTATTCGACGATGAAACTAAAGAAATCGCTAAGGAAATCGTTCGCAACGGCGCGCACAGAGTTTATATCGCGCTCGATTATTTTGACGCAAGCATAAACAGAATTTCCGCTTGGACTATCGGCGCAAGAAATATGCAAAAAGCATTGTTAAACGCCCTTTTAGAGCCTACGAACGAACTTGTTAAACTTCAAAACGAAAACGACTTTACCAAACTTTTATACCTTCAAGAAGAACTTAAAACCTTGCCTTTCGGCGCAGTTTGGGAAGAGTATTTAAAGCGTGAAAACGTTTTATCTTCCAACTGGTTTGAAGAAGTTGAAAAGTACGAAAACAGCGTTTTGAAATTACGCTAAAAATAATAAACAAAATAAAAAAACTCCGCAATTTGCGGAGTTTTTTAGTTTTATTTTACTTCTTGCCTGCTTGAACTTTTTTAAGTTTAGCAAATCTGGGAAGACCGTCTTCAACGGGCGCTTTTGCTTCGCCTTGAATAAGGGGAAGGGCGTATGATACGAATTCATCAGAAATGTAAGTACCATCGTTGATAATCCATTCAAGCGGAACGGTTTTTTCAGTATTAGCAGCGAGTTTTAAGTTAACTAAACTATATTTGCATTTATACTTGCCGTCAGCGGTTTCAAGACGTTTATATACAACCATTTTGTCAGTAGTACCGCGAACTGCAGCCTTAACTGCTTCACGACCTGCTCTAAAGGTTTCTTCAACGTCAGTCTTAGATGCAAGGTGAGCAGCGCATCTTTGCATAAGTGAAAGTTCAACTGCTCTTGTTTTGTAACCAGTTTCTTCTTTTAAGATATTAGCAAGAGTTGCTGCAACGCCACCGAGTTGAGCGTGACCAAAACTATCTCTTGCAACTGCGCCAACTGATTCGCAAACGAGTTTGCCGTCTTTATCCTTAATACCTTCAGATACAACTACGATACACTTGTTGTTGTTTTTAGCAAGAACGTTCTTAACGTCTGCAACAAACTTAGTGATATCGAAAGCAACTTCAGGAAGGTAAACAAGGTCAGGACCTAAGCCCTTGTAACCAGCAAGAACGGAAGAAGCAGTAAGCCAACCTGCGTTTCTACCCATTGCTTCGATAACGCAAATCATCGGGGTATCGTAAACTTTAGCGTCTAAGCATACTTCCATAACGGTAGTAGCGATATATTTTGCAGCGGAAGCAAAACCAGGACAATGGTCAGTACCGAAAAGGTCGTTATCAATAGTCTTGGGAACGCCGATTACGTTGCAATCCCAACCAGATTTCTTGATGTACTTAGAAATCTTGTTGCAAGTATCCATACTGTCGTTACCGCCGTTGTAGAAGAAATAACGAATATTGTACTTTTTAAATACTTCAACGATTCTCTTGTAATCGGTATCGTCTTTCTTAGCGTCTTTAAGTTTATATCTTACTGAACCAAGCGCAGAAGACGGAGTGTTCTTTAAAAGTAATAACTCTTTTTCATCTTCCTTAGAAATATCGTAGAAATCTTCTTCTAAAACACCTCTAATACCGTGAGCAGCGCCGTAAACGGCAGTAATTTTATCCTGCTTTAACGCTTCGATAAATACGCCAGCAGCACTCGCGTTGATAACCGAAGTAGGACCACCTGATTGCGCAAACATTGCTGCGCCAACTAAATTTTTCATAATTTTATCTCCTTTTGATTGTAAATCAAATATTTTATCTTGCTAAAATGTTCATAACGTTGTAAAGCTCATCGTTAAACTTGGGTTTAACTGCTAACGCTTCACTAATGTCCATATCAAAAATATGATTGTCTTTAACACCAACGGCGCGGTTAGTTTTGCCTTCAATCATAAGGTCAACCGCTTTAACAGCCATACGAGCCGCCAAAACTCTATCCGCCATAGTGGGCGCGCCACCGCGTTGAACGTAACCGAGATTAGTAGTTTTTACCGATAAGCCGGTGAGTTCTTCAAGTTCTTTGCAAATCGCTTCCCTATCGCCTGCGCCTTCGGCAAAAATAATCATATTTGAAGTTTTACCACGCTTACGGCTCTTTACCAAGGTTTTTGCAATTTCTTTAAGGTCGAAAGGAACTTCGGGCGTTAAGCAAAACTCTGCGCCACCTGCAAGCGAAGCGTAAAGGGCTATATCACCGCACTTTCTACCCATAACTTCAAGCATAGAAACGCGCTCGTGGGAACCCATAGTATCTCTAAGGTTGTTGATTGCGTTTAAAACGGTGTTTACCGCCGTATCAAAACCGATAGTGAAATCGGTATAAGCCAAGTCGTTATCAATAGTGCCCGGAATACCAACAACGTTTATTCCACAGTTATCAGATAAGTCTTTTGCACCCCTAAACGAACCGTCACCGCCGATTACGATTAAACTATCAATACCGTAAGCTTGTAAAGTTTCAGCCGCTTGTTCTTGGAATTCAACGCTATTAAACTCAGGGCATCTTGCGGTTTTTAAAATAGTACCGCCCCTATGAACGATATCCGATACCGAACGGGTACTCATAAAGTTTATTTTGTTTGCGATAAGACCAGCGTAGCCCCTTTCAATGCCGTAAACGTCAATATCCTTTGCGATAGCGTATCTAACACACGCTCTAACGCAAGCATTCATACCGGGGGCATCGCCACCGCTTGTTAAAATTGCTAATTTTTTCATATATTCTCCAAAAATAACTGAACTATTTCAGTTTATCACAGTTTAAATAAATAATCTACTTATTTTACAAAAAATATAATATTTTTTGAATCAATTATCGAATTGAGTTCGGAAATAAGCCCTTTACAGTTGCGAACTTTCATATCGCACTTAAAC